>CAZULR010000414.1:0-2648 GCA_964621235.1 uncultured Acidimicrobiaceae bacterium | reverse complement strand
GCGGGCCGAGATCCCGGCGGCCAACGGCCACGGCAACGCCCGGTCGGTGGCCCAGATCCAGTCGATCGTGGCCGGCCGGGGCGAGGCACGGGGGGTGCGCCTCCTGTCCGCCGAGGGCTGTGACCGCATCTTCGACGAGCAGATCCACGGCACCGACCTCATCCTCGGCGCCGAGTACCGCTTCGGCATGGGCTACGGCCTGAGTTCGGGCATGATGCCGATCGGTCCGCGCGCCTGCTTCTGGGGAGGCTACGGCGGCTCGCTCATCGTGATGGACCAGGATGCCGGCCTGACCGTCTGCTACGCCATGAACCGGATGGAGGCGGGGCTGCAGGGCGATCTCCGGGGCGCCAACATCGTCATGGCCGCGGTGATGGGCCTGGCCGAGGGCTGAGGGTCCGGAGATCGGGCAGTGACGGGCAGCGGGGACGGTGACGACGCGACGACGGTCCCCGGGCTGCCCGAGGATCCCAACCCGCGCTCGTTCGAGCGCCAGTTCGAGGAACAGCAGCAGGCGCCGATCCGGTGGAAGGCACTGGTCAAGCGGTCCCTCGCCATCGCCTTCACCGGGGTGGTCCTCTACCTGGTGGCGCCCAGCATCCTGGCCGTGTTCCACTCCTGGCCCAATCTGGCCCACCTCAACTTCCTGTGGTTCATCCCCGCCGTGCTGGCCGAGGGGATCCACTTCGCCTGCACGTTCTCGCTCCAGCGGATCGCCCTGCGCACGAAGGCGTGGTTCTCGGTCATCACCGCCCAGCTGTCGGGCAACGCCATCTCGCTCATCGTGCCGGGCGGCGCCGCGGCCGGTGCCGCCGTGCAGTTCCGGATGCTGGGCACGGCCGGGATGGACCCCACCGAGTCCGTCAGCGGCCTCACGGCCTTCTCCTTCCTCGGGATCGGTGGCCTGCTCGCCCTGCCCGTCTTCGTCCTGCCGGTCGTGGCGTTCGGCGCACCGGTGGCCTCGGGGCTGTCGGACGCGGCCTGGATCGGGGCGATCGGCTTCGTCCTCTTCACCGCCTTCGGCGCAGTGGTCATGGCCACCGACGCGCCACTGCTGTGGGCCGGCCGGGCCGCCCAGGCCGTCCGCAACCGGGCGCTGAAGAAGCGCCCGCGCCTCGAGGGGCTACCGGAACGACTGCTCGAGCAGCGCAACGTCATCCGTTCCGTGCTGGGCCAGCAGTGGTGGCAGGCCACCCTCCTGTCGGTGGGGCGCCTCCTGTTCGACTACCTCTGCCTGCTGTTCTGCGTGCGGGCCGTGGGCGCCGACCCCCGACCGTCCCTGATCCTCCTGGCCTATGCCGTGGCCGGCGTCATCGGCCTGCTGCCGATCACCCCGGGGGGCATCGGCGTGGTGGAAGCCAGCCTCGCCGGGTTCCTGGCCCTGGCCGGGCTCGACGGGGCCCAGGCGGTGCTCGCCACCCTGGCCTACCGCCTGGCCTCCTACTGGTTACCGATGTTGGCCGGCCCCGTGGCCTACGCCGCCTTCCGACACCGCTACCGGGACCACGGGCGACCGACCCCGGAACTCGGCACGTCCACGACGTAGCCGGCGCCACCCCGCGCCGAGGTGTCGGGCCGGCGGCACGGACCGTCTACCGCAGGTCGACCTCACCGTCGGGCCGGAGGGTGCCGAGGCGGCCGCACCCCTCCTCGGTCACCAGGAGCGCCAGGTGGTCGGCATCGGACACGTGGGCCCAGGCCCGGCGCCCCTCGGGAGTCCGACATGCCACGACGGCCCGCTCCGGCGCTCCATCACGCCCGAAGGAGACCGAATAGGTCTCCACGGTCACCTCGCCGTGGGCGTCGGAGTCGGGAGCGCACTGGGGCAGCGCACCGACCGCGGCCTGGGGGTCACCCCAGGTGAAGCCGCCGGCCGACCCGACCACCGTGCCCTCGGGCAGTCCGTCGGGTCCGCACGACGCACCGGTCGGCGGCTCGGTGCCGTAGAGCCCGATGCTGTGCTTGGACACGTACCAGCCGAGGCCGGTGACGAGGCCCGTGGTTCCGGGCCGGTCACGCAGCACGTCGACCATCGTGGCCAGTGCATGGGTGCCGTAGTTGTTGCCGGGGCCGCCCGCGAACGTCAGGCCCCCGGTGACCGTGAGCGGTCGGGACGGGTCGTCGTCGGGGAGTCCGAGCTCGGCGGCGGCGATCTCGACGGCGGACGGGAAGCACGAGTAGAGGTCGATGTGCTCGACCTCGTCGACTGCGGTCCCGGCCAGCGCCAACGTGGTGGCGCCGGCCAGCCGGATGGCCGGCGACGAGTGGAAGTCGGCGCGGTGGGACAGGAACCAGTGGTCCTCGGCGTCCGCGCCGGACAGGGGGAAGACCCAGCGGTCGCGGGGGACACCGGCCGCGTCCGCGGCGGCGGCCGAGCACAGGATGGCGGCCGCCCCCTGGTCGACCTGGAGGTTCGCCGTCAGGAGCTTGGTATAGGGGTAGGCGACCATCCGGTTGGCCTCCGTCGGCGTGGTCAGGTCCTCGGGCGACCGGCGTGCGCGGATCCATGCGGCGGGATTGTCGACGGCCACGTCGGCGAAGCGGGACCACAGGCGGCCGATGTGGGTGAGGTGCTCGGGCAGCGTGCGACCCGACTCGGCCCGCAGGGCGTTCTCGAACAGGGGGAACACGTGGATGGGGAGGTCGAG
>CAZULR010000413.1:0-2673 GCA_964621235.1 uncultured Acidimicrobiaceae bacterium | reverse complement strand
GCGGACGGCGTCCGCTTCGACCGGGCCCATCCCCAGTCGGTGGTGTGCATGCCGTCCCGCTCGACCATCCTGACCGGCCAGCACCCGAGCACCCACGGGGTCTTCATGAACGGCGTGCCGCTGCCGCCGGACGCCCCCTCGGTCGCCGAGGTCCTGCGGGCCTCGGGCTACCGCACCGCCCTGGTGGGCAAGGCGCACTTCGAGCCCTACTTCGATCCCTTTCTCCGCTTCGAGGAGAACCTCCTGTCGACCACGGGCACCACCCCCCACGGCGGATCGCGCCGCGGGTTCGAGCACCTGGAGACGGCCAGCCACGGTGCCATGGGGCCGCTCCACTACGCCCAGTGGCTGCTGCACAACCATCCCGAGGCGCTCGGGATGTACTGCCGGGCCATCGACGACAACCTCCAGGTGAGCGCCGAGGCGGGCGGTGACACCGGCGCGCCCCAGGTCAAGGTCAATCCCATCGAGCGCGGGATCTACCACACCGACTGGGTGGCGGACCGGACGATCGACTGGCTCGACTCCCTCGACGCCGACGACGACTGGTTCTGCTGGATGAGCTTCCCCGACCCCCACCACCCGTGGGACCCGCCGGAGTCCGAGGTGGGCCGTGTCGACTGGCGCGAGGTCCCCCTCCCCGAGGGCTACCCCGAGGACCGGGCCACCCGGGAGGCGATCATCAGCACCAAGCCCCGGCACTGGCGGGCGTGGTACGACGGGTCGCTCGTCTCCAACTACGAGGCGCCGGCCGACTGGGTGCCGGCCACCCTCACGGCGGACCAAGTCCGCGAGGTCAACGCCCGCAACGCCGTCGAGGTCGAGCTCATCGACGAGGCCCTCGGCCGCGTCCTGGCCCGGGTGGCCGAGCGGGGCTGGGGTGACGACGTGGACGTGGTCTTCACCACCGACCACGGCGAGCTCCAGGGCGATTTCGGCCTGCTGTTCAAGGGCCCGTACCACGTGGACGGCCTCATGCGCCTGCCCCTGGTGTGGCGACCCGCGCCGTCCTCGCGTGCCGACGGCGACGACGGCCCCGGCTCGGTCGTCCACCGTCCGGTCGGACTCGTCGACCTCGCCCCGACGTTCTGCGCCATCGCGGGCATCGAGCCACCGCCGTGGATGCAGGGCACGCCGCTGCCCGTCGACGACGCCGACGCCGCGGCCCGCGGCTTCGACAAGGTCCTCACCGAGTGGGACAGCGAGCTGTTCGGCGTCGACGTCCACCTCCGCACCATGTTCCGCGACCGCTGGGTGGTCACCGCCTACCGGCCCGGGACGAGTCACGACGGGACCGAGGGCGAGCTCTACGACCTGGTCGAGGATCCGCTACAGCGCGTGAACCTCTGGGACGACCCCGCCGCCCGGCCGCTGCGCGAGGACCTCGTCGCCGACCTGTGGGACTCCCAGCCCGAGGTCCGGACCGACCGCCTGGCCCTCGAGGCGCCCGTGTGAGCACCGACCCCGACGCCGGCTACTGGTCGGGCCCCTGGCCCGGCGAGGACGGTGGACCCCGGCGGCTCGGGGTGCCGGCCGACGCCAGCCCGGTGCCGGTGATCGCCGCGGGCACGCCGGTCGACGTGGTGTCCCGCACCGATCCCCTGGTCACCATGGTGGTGACGAGGGGACCGGGTGAGATCTACCTGCTGCGCAACGGCATGGGCCCCGACGTCACCTGCTCGGTGGAGCGGATCGACCCCGACACCCTGGCGACGGTGGCCGACTCGGGCCCGCTACCCGGTGGCCGGATGTGGCCCGGCGGGCTCGCCGCCCATGCCAACGGCTCGCTGCACGTGGTCTTCGGCCGGCACGCCCACCGCCTGGCCCCGGACCTCACGGTCCTGGCCACGGCCGAGCTCCCCCGGGACCGGCCCTACAACAGCTTCGTCATCCTCCCGGACGGGACGCTGGTGACCAAGGACTTCGCCGGGTCCCTACCCGGGGCCCCGGTGGCGCCCGACGAACGCGAAGCGTGCGAGCTGGTGGCCCTGGAGCCCGACGGACTGACGGTGCTCGACCGGCTCGTCCTGCCCGAGCCGTCCATCGCCCGCCTGTCGTCGGACGGCGACCACGTGTACGTGGTCGGTGACACCAGCCTCCTGCGGGTCGGTTGGGACGGGCGGTTCGTCCCCGACCCCGGCTTCCGGGCCGTCTACCGCACTTCGGAGGGGCAGACCTACGGCTGGGACTGCGTGCTGGCGCTCGGCGCCGCCTGGTTCCTCGACAACGGCGACGGCTCCACCAACTTCGACGGGTCGTTCCGCGGCAAGGGGGTCTCGACGACCCCGCTCCAGCTGATCCGCGTGGACCTGTCGGACGGCTCGGTGTCGACGGCCGCCGTCTGCGAGGCCGAGGGTGGCCTCATCACCAATCCGCCGATCGTGGACGAGGGGCGTCGCATCGCCGTCGGCTACGACAGCGGCAACGGGGTCATGGCCGCGTTCGACATCGGCGGCGACGGTGGCCTCACTCCGCGCTGGCGACGCGCGCACGACCACGCGTCACACCTGCTGCTCCTTCCGGGGAGCGGCGCCCTGGTCACCGGCGACCACGACCGGGAGCGGATGGTGGAGCAGGTGGTCGTGGTCGACATCGCCACCGGCGCCGAACTGGTCCGCGCCGACACCGAGGGGCCGCTCCAGTCCGCCGTCTTTCCCGCACTCGGCTGGGACA
>CAZULR010000412.1:0-2680 GCA_964621235.1 uncultured Acidimicrobiaceae bacterium | reverse complement strand
TCACCAAGGCGGCGATCTACTACCACTTCGCCAGCAAGGCCGACATCCTGATGGCGCTCCATCTGCGCCTCCACGAGTTCGGCCGTGAGGCACTCGACGCCATGGGGGACGACGCGTCGCCGGCATCGTGGGCCCGGCTCCTCGACCGTCTCATCGACCAGATGCTGCAGCAGCGGGCGCTGTTCATCTTCCACGAGCGGAACCGTGCGGCCATCGAGGAGCTCCACCGCAGCGAGCACGACGCCGGCCACGAGGACATCCAGGACCGCCTGCGCAAGGTCCTGTCGGACGGGAGTGTGCCGGCCGAGACCAGGGTGCACATGGCGTGCGCCATCGGAGCCGTCGTGGGCGCACTCGAGTTCTCGGGCGACGTGTTCGGCTCCATCCCCAATGACCAGCTCGGGGACATCCTGCGCCGCGTCGTCGCCTCGTTGCTGACGGTGCCGCCCGGCGGCTAGGGCCGACCGGCCGCCCGGAGCGCGGTGGGCACCGTCTCAGGAGAGGGGAGCCCGCCCGGCTGGTCCCGCGGCGACTCCCCGAGCCCGGAGGGGTCGGCGCCCGCCGAGCGGACACGGGCGAGCATCTTGGCGGTCACCACCGCCAGCTGGCGTTTCTCGCCGGCGTCGAGTCCGCCGAAGAACAGGTCCTGGACCGTCCGGACATGGCCGGGTGATGCCTGGTCCAGCGCCGCCGAGCCGGCGGCGGTCAGTGCCACGAAGTTGCCCCGGCCGTCGTCGTCGCAGGCCTCGCGGACGACCAGGCCCCGCGCCTCCATACGCTTCACGTGGTGGGACAGTCGGCTCCGCTCCCAGTGGATGGCCCGGGCCAGCGCGCTGATCCTCAGACGCCCCCCGGGAACCTCGCTCAGCTGGACGAGGACGTCGTAGTCCTGGAGCGTCAGGTCGGCGTCGGCCTGGAGCTCGCGGTTGAGCACGGCGGGGAGCTCGGTGCTCAGCCGCAGCCAGGACAGCCACGTGGCGAGATCGTCCGCCTCGAGCCAGGGGGTGGGATCCGACACGCCTCCAGACTACCAAGTGGTTGACGTTTCACGCAGATTGACTATACTAAGTGACGTATCACCTATCTGACCCGTATCACCTACCCGACCGGCGAGCCCGGTCGGACGGGAGGAGCAGCCGTGACCGTGACCCTGACCGACGACACCGGTGCGGGCCGCTACGAGCTGCGCATCGACGGTGCGCTGGCGGCGATCGAGGAGTACACCCTCGAGGACGGGGTGATCTCGTTCAACCACACCGAGGCCCTGGAGGGCTTCGAGGGGACGGGTGCCGCCCGTCAGCTGGCGGAGCGCATCCTCGACGAGGTGCGCACCCGCGGGCTGCAGGTACTGCCCGTCTGCCCCTACCTCTCGTCCTTCATCGCCAAGCACCCCGAGGCCTACCTCGAACTCGTCCCGGCCGACCGGCGGGCCGAGTTCGGCCTCTGAGCCCGATCCACCACGACAGAGCCACGACCCACCGCCCGAGTTCACGAAGAAGGAGCACCCATGCCAGCGCCCACCCCGGACACCCTCACCCTTCCCCGCATGACGACGTCCCCCCAGCCCTCGATCCGCCGCGTGAAGTCCCTGACCAGCGCGCCCGGCGGCCTCGAAGGAGAGGGGTTCCCGGTCCGCCGGGCGTTCGCCGGCGTCGGCTCGGCCGATCTCGACCCCTTCGTCCACATGGACCAGATGGGCGAGGTCGAGTACGCCCCCGGCGAGCCCAAGGGCACGCCGTGGCACCCGCACCGCGGGTTCGAGACCTTCACCTATCTGATGGACGGCCGGTTCCTCCACCAGGACTCCAACGGTGGCGGGGGGACCATCCTCGAGGGCGGCACCCAGTACATGACCGCCGGCGACGGCATCCTCCACATCGAGACCCCGCCGGCCGACCTGGTCGAGTCGGGCGGACTGTTCCACGGCGTGCAGCTGTGGATCAACCTGCCGGCGGCGAAGAAGCGCATCGCCGCCCAGTACCAGGACCTCCAGGGGCCGGACTCCGCCATGGTGACCACCCCGGACGGCGGCTCCGTGGTCCGGATCCTGGCCGGTGAGGTCGACGGCCACCGCGGGCCGGGCATCTCCCACACCCCGCTGGCCGTCACCCACGTCACCGTCGCCCCGGGTGCCCGGGCCGACATCCCGTGGCGCACGGACTTCAACGCGTTGGCCTATGTGCTGGCCGGAAGCGGCACCGTCGGTGCCGACGGCCGCCCCATCCACGCCGGCCAGTTGGCGGTCCTGGTCGACGGTGACACGGTGCGCATCGGGGCGGACGCCACCCAGGACTCGCGTACCCAGAATCTCGAGGTCTTCCTGATCGGCGGTGTGCCGCTGCGGGAGCCTGTGGTCCAGTACGGCCCGTTCGTGATGACCACGGACGCCGAGATCCGCGAGGCGTTCGAGGACTACCAGCAGGGTCGCCTCGGCCGCGTGCCGGCCGGGGCCATCCAGCCGCACCGCGTGCGGCGCTGAGGCCCGCCGGCGGACGCGCCCGGTCGGTCGGGTGCCGTCGGTGACGGCGGTGGACCCGTGGCGACGGCAGGCCGGGCGTGACGGCCGGTCGCTAGGCTCGGCGACGTGAGCGACCCGGTGCTGCAGACCGTCCCCCTCGGCATGCGGTGGGGGACCGCCGACCCGTTCCTCTTCTGCGTCCACCACCTCGACCGCTATCCG
>CAZULR010000411.1:0-2705 GCA_964621235.1 uncultured Acidimicrobiaceae bacterium | reverse complement strand
CGCCAGTGCGTGCTCATCGACGACATGATCGACACCGCCGGCACCATCGTGGCCGCCGCCGACCTCCTGGCCGACCGGGGCGCCTCCGAGGTGTGGTGCATGGCGACCCACGCCGTCCTGTCCGACCCGGCCATCGACCGGCTGAAGAACTCCGCCCTGACCAAGGTGGTGGTGACCAACACCCTGCCCATCGCCCCGGACCGCCGCTTCGACAAGCTCGAGGTGCTCTCGGTGGCGAAGTTGATCAGCGAGACGATCGGGGCCGTGTTCGAGGACTCGTCCGTCTCCGAGATCTTCGGCGGCGAAAACCTGGCCTGAGGCCCGTGCCGTGGGGGCGTGTGGCCCCGTCCCCCCGGGGCGTCTATCATGATGGGCCGTCAGCAGCGGTCGCTGCCGGGCCGTGCCACGGGCACGACCGGTCTGGGTGATCCTGCGCCCGTCTCCGTACCTCCCGAGGAGTCCCCGCATGTCCGAAGCCACACTCACCGCCCAGACCGGCCGCGAGATCGGGTCGAGCTCGACCCGTCGCCTGCGCGCCGAGGGCAAGATCCCCGGCGTGGTGTACGGCCACGGTTCCGAGCCGATCCCGGTGGCCGTCGTCGCCCGCGAGTTCCAGATCGCCATGTCGGGCGAGGCCGGTCTCAACACGCTGCTGTCCCTCGACGTCGACGGCACGTCGCACCTGACCCTGGCCCGTGACATCCAGCACCACCCCGTGCGGAACACGGTCACCCACGTCGACTTCCTCATCGTGAACCGCGACGAGCTGATCAGCGCCGAGGTCACCATCAACCTGGTGGGCGAGGCGGTCGAGGTCGGCCACGGCGACGGCATCGTCGACCAGCAGCTGTTCACCCTGCACGTCAAGGCCAAGCCGACCGAGATCCCGCCGTCGGTGGACATCGACATCTCGTCGCTGACCATCGGTGGTGCGCTCCACGTCTCGGACATCGTGATCCCGCCCGGCGTCGAACTCGAGACGGACCTAGGCGCCACGGTCGTGGCCGGCAACCCGCCCCGTGTCCAGGCGGCGACCGAGGTCGTCGAGGAGGAGGCCGGCGAGGAGGCCGCCCCCGCCGCCGAGAGCACCGAGGGCTAGGCCCTGCTCCGCCGCCGCCAGGGGGCGGGAGGCGCACGCCGGGGCACCCCCATGGACCTGCTGGTCGTGGGGCTCGGCAACCCGGGCGCCGAGTTCGAGGGCACCCGCCACAACATCGGAGCCGACGCCGTCACGCTACTGGTCGCGCGCCACCACGGCACCCTGTCCTCCGAGAAGGGCCTCCACGCCCGGGCCGGGCAGATCCGCATCGGCGACCGCCGGGTCCTGTGCGCCGTGCCGCTCACGTACATGAACGAGTCCGGTCTGGCGGTCGCCCCGCTGGTGCGCCGGGCCGGCCTCGACAGCCCCGACGACCCGGCCGGCGGTCCCGCCGCCGCCACCCGGCTCGTGGTGGTCCACGACGAGCTCGACCTGCCGTCGGGACGCGTCAAGGTCAAGGTCGGTGGAGGCACGGCGGGCAACAACGGGCTCAAGTCGATCCACGCCCACCTCCACACGGGTGACTACCTGCGCGTCCGCATCGGCATCGGCAAGCCACCGGGCCGCCAGCCCGGGGCCGACTACGTGCTCAAGCGTCCGGGGAAGGACGAGCGCGAGGCGCTGGCACTCGCCGTCGAGGTGGCGGCCGACGCCGTGGAGCTGATCGCCGGCGCCGGCGTCGAGGTGGCCATGAACCAGATCAACACGGCCGGGTAACGTCGGTCCATGGACCCGCCGACCGATGTCGTCATCGCGGTCACCGGACTGACGAAGTCCTACGGCAGCTTCGAGGCCCTGCGGGGGATCGACCTCGAGGTGCGTCGGGGCGAGGTGCTCGCGCTGCTCGGGCCGAACGGCGCCGGCAAGACCACCGCCGTCGAGATCCTGGAGGGGTACCGCAGGCGCGACGCCGGCACGGTGTCGGTCCTCGGCCACGACCCCGCCCGCCGTGACCGGGACCTCCGCGCCCGGGTCGGCATCGTCCTCCAGGAGTGCGCGGTCGACCCTTACCTCACGGTGCGCGAGGCGCTCGGCCAACGCTCCCACCTCTATGCCGCACCCCGACCCATCGATGAGGTGGTGGCCCTGGTCGGCCTGGAGGCGAAGGCCGACGCCCGGATCAAGGTCCTGTCCGGTGGCCAGCAGCGCCGGCTCGACCTCGGCCTGGCGCTCATCGGCAACCCGGAGCTCATCTTCCTCGACGAGCCCACCACCGGGTTCGACCCGTCCGCCCGGCGCGAGGCGTGGGACGTGGTGCGCGACCTGTGCGCCGAGGGTCGGACGGTGGTCCTCACCACGCACTACATGGACGAGGCCCAGGCCCTGGCCGACACGGTCGTCGTCCTGGCGGCGGGCCGCATCGTGGCGGCGGGCTCGCCCGACACCCTGGGCGGACGCGACCACGGCGTGACGACCGTGCGCTTCACCCTGCCGCCCGGGGTGACGCCCGACGACCTGCCACTGCCCGACGAGGTGGCACCCGTCGTGCGGGCCGGGTCCGTCGAGTTCGCGGTCGACGAGCCGACGCGGGTGCTCCGGGACCTCGCCGACTGGGCCCTCGCTCGGGACGAGGAACTGGTCGGGCTGACAGTGCTGCGCCCCTCGCTCGAGGACGTCTACCTGGCGCTGACCGGGGACGGTGGGTCGTGAACGACGTCCAGGTGGC
>CAZULR010000410.1:0-2707 GCA_964621235.1 uncultured Acidimicrobiaceae bacterium | reverse complement strand
GAGCGTCGGCCTCCGGAGCCGAAAGCGCAGGTTCGATTCCTGCCAGGGGCACGTTTTTCGCGATGGTGCACCCTTCCCTCGGACACCCCGCCCAGGACACGGTGGTGAGCCCCCGCGACCGCCCGGCACGCTGGCGCACGGAGCCTGTGGCGCCGCGCTGGTCAGCGGGGTCGGTCGACCAGGCGTGTGCCGTCCCACCACAGGACGGGCCCACCGGGATTGTCCGGATTGCCGTACCAGCCGGGAGGAAGCGACTCGGGTCCGATCGGTCCGAGGTCGTCCTCGCCCGGCGGGATCGGACCCACCCGCACCGGCGCACGTCGTTCCCGGCGGCGTCGGTCGACGAGCGGTTGCCCGACGGACGGCGGTGCCGGCACGGGAGGCGGTGCCACTGTCTCCGGGCCCGCCGCCGGCTCCGGAGCGGGCACGGCGGACGGCGCCGGGGTCGGGACGGAGGGCGCTGCCGGCGCCACCGGCGGTGCCGCGGCCGGGACGTCCTCGGTGGCGGCGGGTGCCGGGCCGACCGAGGTGACGAGGGGTTCCTCGACCCGCGCCTGAGCGGCGGCCGACGCGGCGCTGGCGGCCTGCCGGCGCTGTCGGACGGCCAGCACGAACGACCCGAGCAACAGGACGGCTCCGAGCACGATCAGCCCGACACCGGCATGGGCCGCGACGGAGTACGCGGCGCAGCCGCGGGCCGTGACCTGGCTGTGGGTGAGCACTACGAGGTTCGTCGCACAACCCACCGACGAGGGACTGCAGAGGGCGTAGAGGACGGTGCCGACGCCCAGCACGATCCCACCCCACAGGACACACCGAGTCCGCCCACGGCCCCGTTCCATATCTGGCGAACCTAGTGGACCACCTGCCCAATTCCGATGATGCGGGGCCGACTGCTACGGAGAGTGGGCAGAGTGCCGGTACGTCCCCCCACCACCCAGTTCGCCGGTCACACCCGGTGGCGGTCCGCGGTCGACCGGACCATCGTCAACCGTCGAGGCCGGTCTGGCGGACGGTCACGTTGAGGCGACCGGGGAGTTCACCCACCACCGGGTCGTCGGTGCCGGACACCAGTTTCGGGACCCCGTGGAACGCCAGGCGGGCCGGCCCGCCGAAGACCACCACATCGCCGGACTCGAGTGGGAGATCCACCCACGGTCGTCCCCGGCCCGCCGAGTTGCCGAACCGGAACACGCCGGTGGCCCCGACGCTGAAGGACACGACCGGTGCGGGCACGGCCTCGTCGGTGTCGGCGTGCATCCCCATCTTCGCCTCGGGCCCATACCAGTTGACCAGCGCCACGTCCGGCGCGAACCCGGCGGGATCCTCGGCCACGGCGGGATCGAGGGCGACGGCATCCTCGACCGCCCGCCCGGCCAGGTGCCCGAGCCACGGCGGGAACGGCAGCGCCCGGCCGCCGTCGCCGTCGTCCCGGGTGCGCGAGTAGCGGTACGGGTACCAGTGCCATCCCAGGCCGACCATGCGGACCGACATCGGTGAGCCGTTGCGCATGCGCGGGGACCGGGGACCGCCCGACGCCTCGCCCCAGGCGCGGCAGCGCTCCACCAGCTCGACGCGCAGCCCGGGATCCAGCCAATCCGGCAGCAGGACCACGCCCGGCACCGGCACCTCGGGCGGTCGGGGCAGCAGCCGGTCCACCGCTCAGGCGGGCGTCGTCGGCTCCTGCTTGGCCAGCCACCGCAGTCGGGCGGCGCGGGCGTCCCAGGAGTAGACGACCACGGTCTTGGCCAGCCGGTCATGCCAGGCGTGCCGGTCCTTGTTGAGCAGGATGCCGAGGAAGCCGAGGCCGAAGAACAGGAAGCTGAGCGGCAGCGTGATGGTCCGGATGACCGCCTGCTTCGGAGTGATGGCGTCGCCGTCCTTGCCCACCACCCGGATCCCCAGCACGGCCATGCCGATGGTCTTCCCTCCGAGTGACCACTGGTAGGCGAAGTAGATGAACTCCCAGATGATGAGCCCGACCAGCGCCAGGATCTGACGGCTGCCCAGGTTCACCTGGCTGCCGGTCACCAGGTCGATGGCGAAGCCGATCCCCGCGAGGGCAACGGTGAAGATGCCCCAGGAGGCGCCGACGTCGGCGGCGAAGGCCACGAGACGTGTGACGGCACCGGCATAGTTGCCCTGGCGTCCGGCGACGGGCGGCGCGGCGCTCACCGCAGGCGTGCTCATCCTGCCGCCTCCGCGGGGAGCGCCGGCACGGGCACCGGCGGGTTCACCAGCTTCGGCGGCCCGGGTGACCACTCGTCACTGTTCCGGCGCAGGATCCGGTTCACCCAACGGGCCACGAAGTCGTCCAGGCCGACCCCCTGGGAGCGGACCACGTCGAGCACTTCGGACGCCACTCCGCTCGTGGAGTGGGCGATGATCGTGCCGAGCTCGGTCTGCTCGACCAGCTTGTCGATGTCGACCCGCTGGATGACCTCCTCGATGTCCACGCGTTCGATGATCGCCTGCACGTCCACCCGTTCGATGATCGCCTCGACGTCGACCCGGGCCACGATCTGGTCGACGTCGACCCGGTCGATGATCTTCTGGACGTCCACCCGGTCGATGAGGCCGTCGACGTCGACCTTGGACACGATGGCGTCGACGTCGACCTTCGCCAGGAGCGCGTCCATGTCGACCTGGCCCACGATGGCGTTGATGTCGATGGCGTCGAGCACCAGGTTGACCACACGCTCCGCGA
>CAZULR010000409.1:0-2739 GCA_964621235.1 uncultured Acidimicrobiaceae bacterium | reverse complement strand
GGCCGGGCCCCAGTAGGTCGACGGCCAGAATTGCGGGCCCTCCGCCATCCTGGCGGTGTCGCCGAAGGCGTCCATGTGCACGAAGGTGCAGGCTTCCAGCAGTCGGGGCCCGACCTCGGTGAACACCGGTCCGGTGGCGTGGGCGACGATCGACTCGTAGGAGTCGTAGCCCTCGACGAGGCGGGCCTGGCCGGTGTCCTCGTCGAGGAACCAGTCGTAGTACAGGGTGCCGGGCTCATCGCTGCTGACGGCGGCGCAGGCGGCGGCCACCTCCTTGAACGTCTCGATGTCGTGCACCTGGATCTGGAGCACGCAGCGGATGGCGGCGGACTGCTTCACGGTGGGCCTCGAGTTTCGGTGGTTGCGGGTGCTCAGTCGGGTGCTCAGACGGTGGCTCGGGTGGTCAGCTTGTCGATCATGGGACGCAGCAGCACGGTGTAGGTGTCGGCAATCGCCGGCTCGCGATGGTCGGCCTGGGCGGCGATGCGGTCCGGGTCGAGGGCGACGGCGACGAACGCCGCACGGGACGGAAAGACGTTGAACCGGACCTGGTCCCAGCCCCGGCCGTCGCCCACCACGGTGCCCTCGACGTCGAACCACGCGCCGATGCGCACGCCGTGGGGGACGGCGACATCGGCGGCACGGCCCTGGTAGAGCTCCATGTCCTCGGACGTCCGGCCCTCGTGGTACCGGAGGACGTGGAGGATGACCACGGGCCCGTCCTCGGGAGTCGACGGGTGGGGGACCTGGTCGAGCCCCGGCGCACCGGAGGGCAGGTCGGGAACCTCCGTGGGCACGCCGCAGATCACGAACGTGGAGGCCATGCCCGCGTCCTTGTGCTCGTGCAGCTCCACGTACTCCGGCAGGTCCTGCATGTCGAGGAACGAGCGCCGGGTCGGGTACCGGACCACGGCGATGCGGTCCCAGACCTGGTCGTCCCCGATGAGCTGATCCTCGACGTCAGCCAGGAAGACCAGCTCGGCGCCGACCGTACGGAACGGTCCGAACGGCGCATAGCGGTCGTCGGCCTGGCGGCCAGTGAGGTCGGTCTCGCGCCCGTCGGCGTAGACCGCCTGGTCCCGGTAGCGCATGAGGTTGACCATCCAGACCGGTCCGTCGTCATCAGGACCAGTGGCGGCCAGCCGGCCGGCGTACTGCTGGTCGATCGTCCCGTAGGACAGTGTGGGGAGGTGGTCGGGATCCATGGGGGTCGTCCTCGGTCGGGGGATCGGCCGCAGGCGAGGCCGATGTTGTCAGTGCAGCTGTCACTATAGTGACGGACGACGCGCCCGGGTCGAGCCGTGCACCGGGGGAGAGGATTGCCGATGACCGACGCGGTACGCACCCCCGACGACCGGTTCGCGGCCCTCGACTGGCCCTTTGAGCCCCGCTACCTGACCCATGCCGACGGCCTGCGCCAGCACTACGTGGACGAGCGACCGCCCGGTGTGGCCGTGGGCACCTTCCTGCTGCTGCACGGCGAGCCCACGTGGGCCTACCTCTACCGGGACTGGATCGAACCGCTCGTCGCCGCCGGCTACCGGGTGGTCGTACCGGACCACTTCGGCTTCGGGCGCTCGGACAAGCCGATCGACGACGACTGGTACACCATCGCCCGTCACCGGGCCGCACTCGACCACCTGGTGCGCACGCTCGACCTGCGCGACGTCCACCTGGTCGTCCAGGACTGGGGCGGGCCGATCGGCCTGTGCACGGCTGATGCCGACCTCGGGCGCTACCGGCGGGCCTTTCTCCTCAACACCTGGCTCCATGACGCCGGATTCGTGTACTCCGAGGGGGTCCGCAACTGGCGCGCCGCGGCCACGGACCCGACGTTCCTCGGCGGCGACATGCCGACGGGGAGCATCGTGGCCGGAACGCTGCGCCGGCCCGGTCACGACCTGGCCAGTGTGGCCGCGGCATTCGACGCACCCTTCACCGGGATCGAGTCGAAGGCCGGCGCCCGACGCTTCCCCGTCTGCATCCCCTTCGCCGAGCCCGAGCTCGGCGACGCCGATCTCCAGGCCGAGGTCCGCGCCCACCTCCGGACCTGGCCCCTCCCGGTCCACGTCATCTTCGGTGACGCCGATCCTGTCTTCCCCTTCGCGTCGGGGGAGCAGTGGGCCGCCGAGATCCGAGGGGCGACACTCGACCGCATCGCCGGGGCCGGGCACTTCCTGCAGATCGACGCGGCCGACGACGTCCTGGCGGCGGTGCGCGCCCAGCTCGACGACTGACCGACGGGCGACGGGTGGCCGCTAGGGTTCGACCGAAGGGGGCCGACACCATGTCCACACCGGTCGAGCTGACACCGACCCGTCGCGGGTCCGCCGGGCGGAGTCCCGCCGGGCCGCCGAGCACCCTCCGCGCACCGTTCCACGTGCTGGCCAAGCCGACCGGGCCGATCTGCAACCTCGACTGCGAATACTGCTTCTTCCTGTCCAAGGAGTCGCTGTACCCCGGGGACCGGTTCCGGATGGGCGACGACGTGCTCGCGTCCTACCTCCGCCAGTACGTCGGGTCCCAGCCGGACGGTGAGGTGACCGTGGCCTGGCAGGGCGGCGAGCCCACCCTCATGGGCGCGGACTTCTTCCGCCGGGCCGTCGCTCTCGCCGAAGAGGTCGCCCGTCCGGGGCAGCAGCTGCAGCACACGATCCAGACCAACGGAACGCTGCTGACCGACGAGTGGTGCGAACTGCTGGCCCAACACCGGTTCCTCGTCGGGATCAGCATCGACGG
>CAZULR010000408.1:0-2744 GCA_964621235.1 uncultured Acidimicrobiaceae bacterium | reverse complement strand
AGAAGAAGGACGCCTTCGGGCTCCGCCTGGTGTCGGCCCTGCGCAACCAGTTCGGCGGCCATGCGTTCACCACGGCCGACGGTACGAGCGCCGGCGAGACGGCGACCCCCAAGTGAGCCACGACCCCGAATCCATCGCCGCGTCCATCGACGCAGGGCGCGACCCCGGCTCGGGCACGCCGAGTGCGGCCAGCTCCGCCAAGCGCTCGTTGCCGCCGGTCCTGTCCAAGGCGCCTCCGGTGGCCATGGTCATCTTCGGCGCCTCCGGCGACCTCACCGGACGGAAGATCCTGCCGGCACTGGCACGCCTGGCGGACCGCGGCGTGCTCGACGACGGGTTCACCGTCATCGGCGTGGCCCGCACCGAGTGGAGCAACGAGGACTTCCGGGCCCACGTTGCCGAGTCGACCCCGGACGGTGGCCCCAAGTGGCGGGCGCTCACCGAGCGGTTCAAGTACATCACCGGCGAGTACGACCACCCGAACACGTTCGACATGCTGAAGACCCACCTGGACGAGGCCGACGAGGTCGACGGCACCGACGGCAACCGCCTGTACTACCTCGCCACCATCCCGAGCGTCTTCGGCCTGGTGGCCGGGGCCCTGGCCAAACACGGGTGCAGCGGACCGGGCGAGAACGGCACCTTCGCCCGGGTGGTGGTGGAGAAGCCGTTCGGACGCGACCTCCAGAGCGCGCTCGACCTCAACGACCAGATGCACGCCGCCTTCGACGAAAAGCAGATCTATCGGATCGACCACTACATGGGCAAGGAGACCGTCCAGAACGTCCTCGCCCTGCGGTTCGCCAACGCCATCTTCGAGCCCATCTGGAACCGGCGGTACATCGAGCAGGTCCAGGTGACGGTGGCCGAGAGCCTGGGCGTCGAGCACCGGGGCGGCTTCTACGAGACGGCCGGCGCCCTCCGCGACATCGTCCAGAACCACGTGATGCAGGTGCTGGCGCTGACGCTCATGGAGTCCCCGACCAGCACCGACGCCGACCGCATCCGCGACGAGAAGGTCAAGCTGCTCCAGGCCATCGACATCCCCACCCCCGACGAGGCCGTCGACAAGTCGGTGCGCGGCCAGTACACGGCCGGCACCATCGACGGTGCGCCGGTGGTCGGCTACCGCGAGGAGGAGGACGTCGCGCCCGACAGCCAGACCGAGACGTACCTGGCGCTCCGGCTACGCGTGGAGAACTGGCGCTGGGCCGGCGTCCCCATCTACGTGCGGACGGGGAAGCGGCTGCCCGCCCGGGTCACCGAGGTGGCCCTCACCTTCCGCCAGGTGCCCTTCCTGCTGTTCGACCACCGGGCCAGCCGCGACCTCCGGCCGAACACCCTCATCCTGCGGATCCAGCCCGACGAGGGCATCAGCCTCGAGTTCGGGGCCAAGGTCCCCGGCGAGAAGTTCCACCTGCGCTCGGTGGCCATGGACTTCTCCTACGCCGAGGCCTTCGCCGGGGCGGAGGCGGCCGACGGGTACGAGCGGCTCATCCACGACGCCATGGTCGGCGACGCCACCCTGTTCATCCGGTCGGACGAGGTCGAGCAGGCCTGGCGGATCGTGGACCCCTACCTGCAGGCGTGGTCGGAACCGGGCGCCAGCCTGCACCTGTACGAGGCCGGCACCTGGGGTCCCCACATGGCCGACCTGCTGGTGGAGCGGTCGGGGGACGAGTGGCGGAACCCGGTGGTGGACCTCGAACTGAGCGGCGGGCGCCAGACCCACCTCGACCAGTGACCCGGCCCGGGGTGGCGCCGTGAACGGCACCGTGCGCCTGGTGGACTCCGTGCCCGGGGCATTCGCCGACCTGGTGGCCGGCGAACTGGCCGCGCCCCGGGCCGGCTACTCCCTCTTCCTGTCCGGCGGGGGGACGGCCGAGGAGTGCTACCGGGAGCTGGCCGGCCGGCCGGGGCTGGCCTGGGGCGATGTCGAGGTGTACCTCGGTGACGAGCGCTGCGTGCCGCTCGACGACCCCGACTCCAACCACCGGATGATCCGGACCACGCTCCTCGAACCGGTGGGCCCGGTGCGGGGCGACCACCCCATGTACGTGGCCGGTCCGGCCGCCGGGGCCGCAGCCGCCTACCAGCGGCTGGTGGCCGCCCTCGACCGCCCCGACCTCGTCCACCTCGGTCTCGGTCCCGACGGCCACACGGCCTCGCTCTTCCCCGGGTCGACGGCGCTGGACGACCGCGACCCCGCCCACCTGGTGGTGGCCAACCGTGACCCCAACGGGGTGAACCCGCACGACCGCGTCACGCTGACCCTGGCCTGCATCGCCCGGGCCCGGCGCACGGTGGTGACCGTCGCCGGCGCCTCCAAGCACGACGCCCTCGCCCGGATCGCCGCCGATGAGGACCTGCCGGCGGGGCGCCTGGACGGCGACGGGCTGCTGTGGCTGGTGGACGCCGCCGCCCTCGGCGACCTCGACCCGGACGCCCTCGGTTGAGCGGTGCCGGCCGGGCGGTCCGGCGGAGGCCTCCGGTAAGGTGACCGCGATGCCCGACGCCCCCGGAACCCCTCGGGCCTCCACCCGGAGCGCCGCGACCCGCGCCGACCTGCTGTCGGCGCCCCTCGACGAGTTGGCGGGCCGGGCCGCGTCGGTGCGCGACGGGGCCTTCGGCACCCGGATGACCTTCTCGCCCAAGGTCTTCATCCCCCTCACGATGCTGTGCCGGGACCGCTGCGGCTACTGCACCTTCGCCAAGCCACCGGCTCGGCTGGCCGAGGCCTTCCT
>CAZULR010000407.1:0-2744 GCA_964621235.1 uncultured Acidimicrobiaceae bacterium | reverse complement strand
AGTGAACCAGGAGTGAACAGGACACGAACATCCGGGGAGTTCGCGATGAACTCAACCCGGCGGGGCGAATTCCCCGATGATCGCCGCCAGTTCGAGGGGCTTGTCACCCTGGATGCTATGCCCGGCGTCGTCGACCACGATGACCGCGTCCTCCGGCCGGCGGCGACGGAACTCGGCGACGTCGGCGTCGTCCACGACGGGTGATCGGCTCCCGCGGACCAGCAGCACCGGGACCGGGACGGCTTCGAGTGCGTCCCACAGCGCCTGGAAGTCGGCGCGCTCCACGTGCAGGCCGGTGTCGGCCGGCGGCCGTCCGACCTGGTGGCGCCAGGCCCACGTGCCGTCCGGCAGCTGGACCGAGTTGTGGAGGACGCCGCGACGGAGGGAGGACACCGACCGGGTCGGGTTGAACTGGATCGTCCGGTCGAGGATGTCGTCGAAGGTGGCGAACGTCTCCGGTCCGGACAGGAACGCCGCGATGTCGGACGTCTTGTCGCCGTCGACCCCCGGGGTGATGTCCACGAGCAACAGCCGGCGCACGAGGTGGGGGTGGCGGTTGGCCAGCCCGATCGACGTGGCGCCACCCAGCGACATCCCGACCACGGCCCGGGCGTCGGGCGCGAACCGCTCGACGACCCGGGCCACGTCGTCGGCCATGGCGGCCGTGTCGAGCCAGGCCGACTCCTGGGGCCAGTCGGAGTGCCCGTGGCCGGGCAGGTCGACGGCCAGCAGCGGGCGGCCGAGTGCCAGGGCCACCGTGTCCCACGTGTGGGCGTTCTGCCCACCGCCGTGGACGAGCACCAGCTCCGGCGGTCCCTCCCCCCACACCAGGGCGCTGACCCGTCGCCCGGCTGCGACCTCGACCGACTCGCGACGCACCGTCGGCGGCCCGGCGAAGGGGAGTCCGGCCTCCTCGGCGTTCTCGTGGAAGAGGGAGAACTCGTCGTAGGTGGGGACGGGCTCGGTCACGGTCGCTCCTCGGGGTCAGGGTCGGGGACGGGTTCGGCACGGTCGAGCTCGTCGACGAGCTCGCCGAGGGTGTCGTCGGCCACCAGGTAGGGGGTGTAGAAGCCGACCCGGTCGACGAGGCCGCTGAACCGGTCGACGATCTGGGCGGCCACCCGGCGGGGTGAGCCGACGACGGCCAGCGTGGCCAGCATCGTGTCGTCGATCCGCTCCGGCATCTCGTCCCACCGCCCGGACTTGGTCAGCGCGTTGAGCTCGGGCTGAAGGTCCTCCCAGCCCTCGGCCTCGAGCACCGGGCGGTAGGCCGGGGTCGACGCGTAGAAGGAGAGGAGCCAGCGACCGGCGAGACGTGCCGTCTCGAGTTCCGCCTCGTCACGTCCGCAGCACACGATCACCTCCCCCGTCACCGTCAGGTCGCTCCTGGCGCGGCCGCCCCGGGCCAGACCCTCGGCCACCGCCGGCAGGGTGCGGGTCCGCAGGTGGGTCGCGGTGTTGAAGGGCATGACGAGGAGCCCGTCGGCCACCTCGGCGGCCAGGGACACCATCTGCGGGCCGAGGCCGCCCAGGTGGATCGGTGGGAGGCCGTGGGGGTGGGGCCCGGGGTTGAACATCGGGGGCATCAGGGTGTGCGAGGTGAACTCCCCCCGGAAGTCGAGGCGCTCGCCCGTCTCCCACGTGGCGAAGATGGCCCGCAAGGCCTCCACCAGCTCGCGCATCCGGGCGATGGGCCGGTCGAAGTCCGCGCCGTAGCGCTTCTCTACCTGGGCCCGGATCTGGCTGCCCAGGCCGAGGGTGAAGCGGCCCTTGGACAGCAACTGGAGGTCCCAGGCCTGGTGGGCGAGCTGGACCGGGTTGCGCGGGAAGGCGATGGCCACGTTGGTGGCCAGTTCGAGCGTCCGGGTGGAGCCGGCGGCGAGGATCAGCGGGGTGAAGACGTCATGGGGGCCCTCGAAGGTGAAGGCTCCGTCGACGCCGAGGGCCTCCAGGCGACGGGCGTGCTCCGGCGCGTCCTCGAGGCCGGCCAGCTGGGTGTCGAACCGCATGGGCCCATGCTGGCATCCCCCGGGAGTCCCCGCCGACGGACCGGCCGCCGGGCACCGCCGTCCATTAGGGACCTAGGACCCTCACCGCGCCACGGGGCCGGTGCCACACTGTCGCCATGGCACCACAGATCTGCACGCCCGACGAGGCCGCCGCCATCATCCGTACGACGGACTCGGTGGGCTTCGGCCTCGGCCCGGCCAACCCCGACGCGTTCCTGACCGCGCTCGGCCGTCGTGACGACTGGGTCGAGCTGACCGTCGGCGGCGCCCTGCTCCTCGGGTACTACGAGGTGCTCGCCCATCCCAACGTGTTCTACCGGTGCGGCTTCTTCGGTCCCGCCGAGCGGATGCTCCTGGCCGGCGGGGCCAATATCGAGCTGGTGCCCGGTGGATTCCGCCAGTTCGCGCCCATCCTGCGGCGCTACGACCCGCGCGTCATGACGGTGCTCGCCGCCCCTCCCCTCGACGGCACCGTCAACCTGTCGCTCCACATCGGCGCCACCTACGACGAGCTGCTGCTGGCCGGCGAGGACCCGGACCGACGCCTCGTGGTCGAGGTCAACCCCAACCTGCCCCGGACCCGCTCGCTCGGGCCCGACTACACGAACACGATCCCGCTCGAGCTGGTGGACGTGCTGGTCGAGGCCGACGGTGCCCCGTTCACACTGCCTCCCTCCGAGCCGGACGAGATCGACGAGGCCATCGCCGAGCAGGCCCGCACCTACGTCACCGACG
>CAZULR010000406.1:0-2752 GCA_964621235.1 uncultured Acidimicrobiaceae bacterium | reverse complement strand
AGTCGGTCATCCGCATGAACCGGGACACCCTCTACAGCGTGGCGGTGGTCGACGCCCGTGAGGGCGCCTTCGTGACGTTGCCGGACCCCGGGGGCCGCTATCTGACGGTCATGGTCATGGACGAGGACGGCTACGTCGCCCGGGTCCTCCACGACCCAGGTGTCCAGCAGCTGGCGGCTGACGAGGTCGGTGGGGGATTCGTCGTACTCATCGCCCGCATCCTCGTCGACCCGACCGTTCCCGAGGACGTGGCCGAGGTCAACGGGCTCCAGGACCTCCTGGTCATCGACGCGCCGCCGGCCCGCCCGTGGCCGAGTGGCCAGTACGACGACGCGAGCTACCGGGCGACGAGGAAGCCGCTGCTGGAGCTCGGGCGGGGCCTGCACGACTCGCACCGGATGTTCGGCACGAGGGAGTCGGTCGACCCGGTGCGCTTCCTGATCGGCACCGCCGGGGGCTTCGGCGGTCTGCCCGAGGAGGAGGCCCATTACGCCATCCGGGCGACGCACCTGCCGGTGGGCCGGTACGAGCTGCGGGTGGCGGACGTGCCGGTCGACGGCTTCTGGTCGGTGTCGGTCTACAACCGCGACGGGTTCTTCGACGAGAATCCCTTCGCCTCCTACAGCGTCAACAACGTGACGGCGAAAGCGGACGACGACGGCGCCGTCACCGTCCACTTCGGACCCGAGCCCGACGGTTCGCCCAACTACCTCTACGTCAAGGACGGGTGGAACTACGTCGCCCGCATGTACCGGCCGCGGGTGTCGATCCTCGACGGGACCTGGAGCTTCCCGGAGCCGGAGGCGCTGCTCCCGTCCTGACGGGACGGTCGGGTCCGGCGGTGCCGGCGTCGGCCCCGAGCAGGCGGCCGGGCGGTCAGGCCGGGCGGTGGTCGCCCAGGGACTCGAGCGCGCGCTCGTGCAGGTCGTCGATGCCGGCGGCCGTCGCGTCGGCGAGCACCCCCACGTCGGGGGTGGTCCGGAAGTCGCCCGTCACCCCGAAGAACAGCCGACCGTTGTAGGACAGGATGGCGGTCCCCACCCGGAGCCCGTGGCTGATCGGGACGAAGGGCCGGTACTCCTGCATCACATGGCCGAGGCAGTAGATCGGGATCTGCGGACCGGGCACGTTCGTGGTGACGGTGTTGAGTGACCGCTGGCCGAAGCGGTGCATGGAGCGGATGACGGTGCGGCTCACCGCGCCGAGCAGCATCGGCGGCACCAGATCGCTGGCCGACGCCATCACCTGTCCGGCCTCGGCGATCCCCGACGACTTGAGCCCGGCCATCTGGGCGCGGACGGCCTCGAGGCGCTCCACGGGATCGTCGATGTGGACGGGCAGGTCGATGAAGAGGGCCGACACCCGGTTGTCGGGCACGCCCTCGCCGTCCTCGTGACGGGTGGACACCGGTACGAGCGAGCGCACCGTCGCCGAGTCCACGTCGTCGCCCCGTTCGAGCAGCAGGGCCCGGTAACCACCGGACACCGCGGCCAGCACGACGTCGTTCACCGTGCCGCCGAAGGCCGTACGAACCGTCTTGACCGCGGCGAGGGAGGCCGAGGAATGGGCCCAGACCCGATGGGGACCGATGGGCCCCTCGATGGACAGTGGCGCCGTGGGGGAGAGCCGCTCGGTGAACCGGACCGTTCCGGTGACCGTCGAGGCGGCCGACCGCAGCGTGCGGACAGGGTGGACGGCCGATCCCGGAACGGCACGCGCCATGCCCGCCAGATCGCCCGCCAGCCCTCCCCAGGCATCGAGCACTTTCAGCGCGCCCGGGGGCTCGGGGTGCGGCTCCCACGGCTCGGGCACACCGACCGGGCTGTCCGGGGCCAGGTCGAGCAGCGCGGTGAGCAGCCCCACACCCGCAATCCCGTCGACCATGCAATGGTGGACCTTGAACACCAGGGCCCACCTCCCCCCGGCCAGACCCTCGACCAGCCAGGCCTCCCACAACGGGCGGTCCCGGTCGAGGTCCTGGGACATGAGGCGCCCCATCAGACGACAGAACGCGGCGTCGTCCCCCGGAGCCGGTAGAGCGGTGTGGCGCACGTGGTAGCCGAGGTCGAACTCGGGGTCGTCCACCCAGACCGGGCGGCCGAGCTCGAAGGGCACGGTCCGGACGCGTTGGCGGTACCGGGGGATGAGGTGCATCTTCGAGGCGACGAGCGCCTCCAGTTCGTCGATGCCCGGCGCCGGGTCGTCGAAGACGCACGCCCCGGCGATGGCCATGTGGACCGAACCGTCCTCCAGGTGCAGGAACTCGGCGTCGAGCGCGCTCAGCTTGTCCATGTGACCCACTCCCCCTGTCGTGCTGATCGCACCCTAGGGCCGGCCGTGGTGGCCGACCAGGGCCGAAGGTCCGGTCGGTGAGGAGCCGGTGGACACGGAGGAGCGCTGACCGGGCGCCGCGCTCGGGGCCGTCGCCTGTCCGGCGCGGACGGCTGTCAGGCGGTGAGGGTGCTGACGGTGGAGTGGGAGGCGCCCGCCAGGTGCCGTCGTCCCTCGACGTAGGTCATCCAGCGCCCCGCGTCGAAGTCGTAGAGCTTGCAGGCGCGGGCGTTGGCGACGAAGTCGCCGAGGCGCAGTGGCTTGTCGATGACGGTGCCCGGGAAGGCCGCCTCGATGGCGGCCGCCGCCTCCTCGAGGTGGTACATGGGGATGCGCATGTCGACGTGGTGGGGGACGTGCACCATAATCCAGTGCAGGAAGAAGTTGACGCCCTTCGGCACCCGCAGGACGGTGGTGCCCT
>CAZULR010000405.1:0-2783 GCA_964621235.1 uncultured Acidimicrobiaceae bacterium | reverse complement strand
GTCACCGACCGGGGGGCGCGTCCGAAGACGATCAGCGCCATGACGCCGTGGACGCCGATCACCGACCGTCCGGGACCGAGGGCCACCATCAGCCCGCCGATGAAGCACCAGACCACGAGCGTGCCGACGTGGAGCCAGAGCGACCCGGCGGTGAGCCCTGCCACGAGTGCCGATACGGACAGGCCCACCGCGTCGGCGACCATGGCCGACGGCGCCAGCCGGGGTCCGTTGAGCCGCGCCGCCAAGCCGACGAAGAGTGCGCCCAGCGCGAGGCTCGAGGTGTCCCCGGGCGACCAGAACGCGACGCCGAGGCCGTAGAAGAGGACGACCGGCACCGCGGTGATCGCACCGGCGACCGGGGTGATCAGCGATCGGTCGATCCGCACGGCGTCCCGGACCGTCCGGCGGACGATGCTGGGCGGAGGCGGGACCGACATGCCGCTCCAGTGTCGCACGGACGTCCCGGTCGTCGGATCCGGCGCACCGCGACCTCCGGCGCTGTACGTTCTCCAGCGAGACGGTCCGGCGGCCGGCCCGCCCGCTTCGGCGGGCAGGTGCCCGCGGGGACGTGGACCGGACCGATGGTGGGAGGGAACATGGGGGAGTCAACCAGGTCGTCGAGGCGGCCGATCCGCTCGCGTGCGGCCCTGGCAGGTGCGTGCGCCGTACTGGTGGCCACGGTCCTGGCCGGATGTTCGTCGACGAGCACCGGCGGGGCCAGCTCGTCGGGGTCGGGTGAGCCGGCGATCCCGGCCTCCGCCTTCTCGGACCACACCGGGGTGACCTCGTCATCGGTGACGATCGCCAACGTGTCCACCCTGACCGCGGGACTCTTCAAGGGGGGTGCCGTCGGCACCGAGGCCTATGCCGCCTATGTGAACTCCCAGGGAGGCGTCAACGGTCGCAAGCTGGTGGTCCAGTCCACGGACGACGCGTTCCAGGGGGCCATCAACAAGCAGCTCACCACCGCCGCCCTCGGTCAGGCGTTCGCCCTGGTGGGTAGCGTCAGCCTGGAGGACAGCTTCGGCGGGACGGTGCTCGAGGCGAATCCGCAGTTCCCCAACGTCTCGGAGGCCCTCGACGCGAAGACCGAGGCGCTGGCCAACACGTTCAGCGCCATCCCGACGGGCAAGGGCTGGCCGCTCGGCCCGCTCGACTACTTCAAGGCGACCTACCCCGGCAAGATCACGCACACCGCCACGATCATCGCCGACCTGCCGTCGACCGAGACGGCGTGGAGCCAGGAGAAGGCCACCATGGAGCACCTGGGCTACCGGGTGCTGTACGACCCCGCCCTCCCGCCGAGCCAGACCGACTTCACCCAGCAGGTCGTCGCCATGAAGAACGCCGGCGTCCAGATCCTCTTCCTCGAGCAGGAGCCGGAGAACTACGCCTCGTCGATCTTCAAGGACCTGACGGAGCAGAACTTCCATCCGACGGTCGTGCTGGGCGCGCCTGCCTACAACGAGACCCTCGTCGCCAACTCGGGAGGGCCCGCGGCCGTCGACGGCGCCTACCTCGAGCAGTCAGCCTCCCTGTACCTGGGCGAGGACGCGGCGTCCATCCCGGCGGTCGGCACCTTCGACACGTGGGTCCACTCCGTGGACCCCACGTTCACCCCTGACTACTTCACCTTCCTCGGTTGGCTGTCGGCGGAGCTGTTCACCCAGGCGCTCCGTTCCGCCGGCACCGATCCGAGCCGGGGCTCGCTCCTGCAGGCCCTGAGGCACGTCACCAGCTTCTCGAGCGGCAAGCTGGCACCCGTCACCAACCCGGCGGACAAGGTCCCGACCGGCTGCTTCCTGCTGGGGCAGATCACCGACGGCAGGTTCCAGCGCCTCGACAATCCTCCCATCGACGGTCCGACGGGCGGGTTCCGGTGCGACAAGCCGTACTACGTGCCCTCGTCGTGATCCGGGGCGACCGGTCGTTCCCACCCCGGTAGGTTGAGTCCGAGGGGCCCGTCCGACCGGGCCCGGAGCTAGGAGGCACGATGGGCTGGGACTTCTCGACGGACCCCGAGTACCAGGAGAAGCTCGACTGGGTGGAGAGGTTCTGCCGCGAGGAGGTCGAGCCGCTCGAGTACGTGTTCCCCTACGCGGTGCGCTCCAGGGACCCGAAGATCCGGGAACTGGTCCGGGGGCTCCAGCAGCAGGTGAAGGACCAGGGCCTCTGGGCGATCTTCCTCGACAAGGACCTCGGTGGGCCCGGGTACGGCCAGCTGCAGCTCGGTCTGCTCAACGAGATCCTGGGCCGGTACCCCTCGGCGCCCCAGATGTTCGGCGCCGCCGCCCCGGACACCGGCAACATGGAGATGCTCGCCGCCTACGGCACCGAGGAGCAGAAGGAGCGGTGGCTGACGCCGATGCTCGACCAGCGGCTGTGGTCGGCCTATTCGATGACCGAGCCCCAGGGTGGCTCGGACCCCAACCTGTTCCGGACCCATGCGGTCCGTGACGGGGACGAGTGGGTCATCAATGGCGAAAAGTGGTTCACCAGTGCCGGCCGCGTCGCCGACATCCTCTTCGTCATGTGCACCAACGGGATGTTCGTGGTGCCCCGCGACACGCCGGGGGTCGAGATCCAGCCGGAGCCCAGGAACCACAACCACATCATCTACAACGAGGTCCGGGTGCCCCTGGATCACCTGTTGGGACCCGAGGACGGTGCCAAGGTGCTGGCCCAGCGCCGGCTCGGCGGTGGGCGCATCCACCACGCCATGCGCACGATCGCCCAGTGCAACCTCGCCTTCGACATGATGTGCGAGCGGGCACTCAGCCGCG
>CAZULR010000404.1:0-2804 GCA_964621235.1 uncultured Acidimicrobiaceae bacterium | reverse complement strand
ACCGGCAAGGAGGCCCACAAGGGCGTCAACCCGGACGAGGTCGTCGCCATCGGCGCCGCCGTCCAGGCCGGCGTGCTGAAGGGTGAGGTCAAGGACGTCCTGCTGCTCGACGTGACCCCGCTGTCGCTGGGCATCGAGACGAAGGGCGCGGTCATGCACCGCCTCATCGAGCGCAACACCACCATCCCCACCAAGCGCAGCGAGGTGTTCACCACCGCCGACGACAACCAGCCGTCGGTCGAGGTGCACGTCCTCCAGGGCGAGCGGGAGATGGCGATGTACAACAAGACACTCGGCAAGTTCCAGCTGGTCGACCTGCCTCCGGCCCCCCGTGGCGTGCCGCAGATCGAGGTCACCTTCGACATCGACGCCAACGGCATCGTGCACGTGTCGGCCAAGGACCGGGCCACCGGCAAGGAGCAGTCGATGACCATCACCGGCCAGTCGTCGCTCGCCAAGGACGACATCGAGCGCATGGTGAAGGACGCCGAAGCCCACGCCGAGGACGATCGCAAGCGCAAGGAGGAGGCGGAGGTCCGCAACAACGCCGACTCCCTCGTCTACCAGACCGAGAAGCTCCTGAAGGACCAGGGCGAGAAGTTCGAGGGTGACGAGAAGGAGAAGGTGGAGACGGCGCTGGGCAGCCTCAAGGAGGCCCTGGCCGGCACCGACGTCGAGGCCATCAAGACCTCGACCGAGACCCTCCTGACCGCCAGCCAGTCCTTCAGCCAGCGGCTCTACGAGGAGGCCGCCAAGGAGAGTTCGGCGGCCCCCGGCGGCGAGGTGCCCGCGGACGAGGCGAACGACGACGAGGTCGTCGACGCCGAGATCGTCGACAACGAGGGCTGATCGCCGATGACCATCGGAGACGGGCCACGCAACGGCGGCGTGGGTGAGGGAGTAGGGGCCGGAACGGCCCCCGCTCCCGAGCCCGACGACCCGGCCGGCGACGACACGATCGTCGACGGCGAGGTGCTCGACGAGGGCCCCGGCGGCCTCACGGGGGACGAGGTGACGGAGGCCGAGGCCGCCGGGGCCGACCCCCTCGAGGTGGCGCAGGCGGAGCGGGACGAGTACCTCGACTCGCTGCGGCGCCTGCAGGCCGAGTTCGAGAACTACAAGAAGCGGGTCGCGAAGCAGCAGGCCGACCAGGTGGCCCGGGCCGCGGCGTCACTGGTCGAGAAGCTCCTGCCGGTGCTCGACGCGCTGGACCTGGCCATCGACCACGTCGGTGACGCCGGAACGGACGAGGCCAAGGCACTGGTGGCGGCCTCCGGGCTGCTGCACGGGATCCTCGAGAAGGAGGGCCTCGAGCGCATCGACCCGCTGGGTGAGGAGTTCGACCCGACGGCCCACGAAGCGGTCGGGCACCTGCCGGCGCCCGAGGGCGCCGAGCCGACGGCATCCGGTGAGCCCCGCGTGTCCCAGGTGATGCGGGCCGGGTACCGCTGGCACGGCACCGTGGTCCGGGCGGCCATGGTGATGGTCGAGGGCTAACCCTCCACGGAGGACACGGGACGGACGAGACAGAAGCGCAGACAGAGAAGAGACACGGTGGCGCCGCAACGCGAATGGTTCGAGAAGGACTACTACAAGACCCTCGGGGTGCCGAGCACGGCGACTGCCAAGGAGATCACCAGCGCGTACCGGAAGCTGGCCAAGAAGCACCACCCGGACACCAACCCGGGGAGCGACGAGCTCTTCAAGGAGATCTCGGCGGCCTACGACGTCCTCGGTGACGCCGACAAGCGCAAGGAGTACGACGAGGTCCGCACCATGGGCCCGGCGGCCGGCGGGTTCGGTGGCGGCGGGTTCCCCGGCGGGTTCGGTGGAGCGGGCGGCGGCGGCACGTTCCGCGTCGAGGACACCGGCGACTTCGGTGACCTGTTCGGCGGGCTCTTCGGCCGCGGCCGGCGCGGCGCCCAGGCCGGTCCCCAGCGCGGAAGCGATGTCGAGACCGAGCTGCACCTCACCTTCGAGGACGCCATCCGCGGGGTGACGACCTCGGTCAATCTCACGACCGACGCCCGGTGCCACACGTGTTCGGGGTCGGGCTCCGCCCCCGGCACCCGACCCGACACGTGCCCCCGCTGCGGTGGCACCGGGTCGCTCCAGGACAACCAGGGGATGTTCTCCCTCAGCCAGATCTGCCCGCAGTGCAGCGGGCGAGGCACCATCGTCACCCACCCCTGCCCGACGTGCTCGGGGAGTGGCGTCGAGCACCGCAACCGCTCGGTCAAGGTGCGTCTGCCCGCCGGCGTCGAGGACGGTGCCCGGATCCGGGTGAAGGGGCGGGGGGCCGCGGGTCGGGGCGGAGGGCCCGCCGGCGATCTCTACGTCATCGCCCGGGTCGGCCGGCACAGCGTCTTCGGACGCAAGGGTCGCAACCTGACCCTCGCCGTCCCGGTCGGCTTCGCCGAGGCCGCGCTGGGCACCACGCTGACCGTGCCGACGCTCGACGGCAGCGTCACCCTCCGGGTGCCGGCCGGCACCCCGTCGGGCCGAACCTTCCGGGTCAAGGGCCGTGGCGTGCCCGGAGGCAAGAAGTCGGCCACCGGCGACCTGCTGGTGACCGTCGAGGTCGCCGTTCCGTCCGAGTTGAGTGACGAGCAGCGTGCCGCCGTCGAGGAGCTGGCCCGCGTGATCGACCCGCCGTCGCGGGCCTCCCTGGGGGTGTGAAGTGACTGAGGACCGCCGTGACCGGGCCGTTTACGTGATCTCGGTGGCCGCCGAGCTGGCCGGGGTCCATCCCCAGACCCTGCGCGTCTACGAGCGCAAGGGCCTGCTCGACCCGAGCCGGACCC
>CAZULR010000403.1:0-2820 GCA_964621235.1 uncultured Acidimicrobiaceae bacterium | reverse complement strand
ATCGTGGGCGACTCCAACATGAGCGAGTACGCCACCTTCCTGAAGATCGGCGCCACCTCCATCGTGCTGCGGATGCTCGAGGACCCGTCGACGGTGCTACGCGACCTGACCCTGGAGAACCCGATCCGGGCGATCCGTGAGATCAGCCACGACATCACCTGCCGCCGCCCGGTCCGGTTGGCCAACGGCCGCGAGATGAGCGCCCTCGACATCCAGGGCGAGTACCTGCAGCGGGCCATCAAGTTCCGCGACCGCCACGGGCTCTCGGTCCAGGAGGACCGGGCCCTGGCGATGTGGGAGCACTGCCTGAAGGGACTGGAGGCCGACCCGCTGTCCCTCCACCGTGAATGCGACTGGGTGGCCAAGTACCGCCTCATCGAGGGCTACCGGGAGCGCCACTCGCTACCGCTCCACAGCCCCACGGTGTCGCTCCTCGACCTCCAGTACCACGACGTGGACCGGTCTCGTGGCCTCTACTACCGGCTCCAGCACCACGACCAGGTCGAGCGGATCTGCACTGACGCCGACATCGCCGAGGCCATGACGACGCCGCCGCAGACCACCCGGGCGCGGCTGCGGGGCGAATTCGTGAAGCGCGCCAAGGAGAAGCGCCGCGACTTCACGGTCGACTGGGTCCACCTCAAGCTGAACGACCAGGCCCAGCGCACCGTCTTATTGAAGGATCCGTTCCGGTCCCGCGACGAGCGGGTCGAGAAGCTCATCGCCGGCCTGTGACCGGCTCCGTGGCCCGCCTCGGCGGGCGCACGCGGCTGGGCTAGCGTCGGGTCACTGTGCCCAGCGACGCGACCGACCACCCGACCGCCCCCGACGCTCCGCCGTCGAGCGCGCCCGCCGGCGCGACGACCGTGGTGGCCCACGCTGCCCCTGACGCCGGCGATCCGGTCGGCACCCTGGACGAGAGCCGGGGCAAGGGCAGCGGCTACCGCTGGGTGATCGAGTGGGCCGTCATCCTCATGGCCGTCCTGCTGTGCACCGTCCTGCTGCGCACCTACGTGATCCAGTCGTTCTACATCCCCTCGCCGTCGATGGTGCCCACGCTCGCCGTCGGCGACCGGATCATGGTCAACAAGCTCAGCTACGACCTCCACTCGGTCCACCGCGGCGACATCGTGGTGTTCAAGCGACCGCCGCTCGAGGAGCAGGACTTCCCGGACCTGGTCAAGCGGGTGGTCGGCCTGCCCGGGGAGACGATCTCCACCCGCAACGGCCACGTGTACATCAACGGCAAACTGCTGGCCGAGCCCTGGCTCCCGCCCGGACCGCAGAGCTTCACCGGGGCGCTGCCCGACGACGAGCACCCGCAGTTCAACATGCCCGGCCCGGTGCACATCCCGAAGGGGTACTACTTCGTCATGGGGGACAACCGCACCGACTCCGAGGACAGCCGGTACTTCGGCCCGATCCCCGAGTCGCTGCTCGTGGGGCGGGCCGTCGCCGTGGTCTGGCCGCTGAGCCAGGCCAAGGGCGTCTGAGCCCCACGCGCCCCGGCCGGAGGTCCGCCTCCACCGGCGGTTCCGACCCGGCCGACCCCCAGGCCCCGCCGGCCGGGTGCGGGGGTGGCCGCCTGCGGGCACCGGTACACTTCTGACGTGCCCTTCCTCAGCCCGGCCAAGCTCCTGGTCGTCCTGCTGGTCGCCATCGTGGTGCTCGGCCCGGACAAGCTGCCCAAGGTGGCGCGCCAGGTGGGCTCGCTCTGGGGGGACTTCCGCCGGCTCCGCCAGCGGCTCGAGACCGACGTCCGGGGCAACTTCCCCGACCTGCCCTCGACGGACAAGATCACCCAGGCGGTGCGGTCGCCGATCAGCTTCCTCGACTCGCTGGCCGACACCCATGCCGCCGACAACGAGGCCTCTCGCCCCGAGGCGGACGAGTCCCCGCCGCCGGACCCCGTGGGGGAGGGCGTCGTCGCCTCGGGGGTCGCCAACCGACCGACCGGGGACGTGCGCGCCGATGAGGAGGCGTCGATCCCTGGGGTGTCGATCAGCGACCCGCAGGGCACCGTGCACGCGCTGCGTGGCGGTGGGCCCGTAGTTCCCGACGACCCGTCAATGAATTGACCGCGGTGGCGAACCGCCCGTCCGAGCGCGGCGCCCGCTAGGGATGGCGCTGTCGCTGAAGCGCCGGACCGACAAGCCGGCGCCCGACTCGATGACCCTGACGGAGCACCTCGGCGAGCTCCGGCGCCGCGTCCTGATCTCGGCCGGCGCGTTCCTGGTGATGGCCGTGATCGCCTTCCTGGCCTACAACTCGATCCTCGACGCGTTGAAGCATCCCTACTGCGAGGTGGCACCCACCCACTGCGGGTTCTACGTGACCGGCCCGCTCGACGGCCTGGCGCTGCGCGTGAAGATCGCCGCCTACGGGGGCATCTTCCTGGCCTCGCCGGTGTGGCTGTGGGAGCTGTGGCGGTTCATCACCCCGGGGCTCAACCCGAACGAGAAGCGCTACGCCGTCCCCTTCATCGTGGCCACCATCGGCCTGTTCACGCTCGGGGCGGCCGTGGCGTTCCTGATCTTCCCGCACGCCCTACAGTGGCTCGACTCGATCGGCGGCCCCTCGCTCACCCAGATCCTCGACCCGAACAAGTACCTCAGCCTGATCATCCTGTTGATGGTGGCCTTCGGGGTCACCTTCGAGTTCCCGGTGCTGCTCGTCTCCCTCGAGCTGGCCGGGGTGCTGTCGCCGAAGCAGCTCAGCTCGTGGCGCCGGTGGGCGATCGTGGGCATCGTGGTGCTCGCCGGTGTCATCACCCCGAGCTCGGACCCGTTCTCCATGCTCGCCATGGCCATCCCGCTCTAC
>CAZULR010000402.1:0-2823 GCA_964621235.1 uncultured Acidimicrobiaceae bacterium | reverse complement strand
TCGAACACCGCGGCGAACTTGAGCCCGGTCTCGCGCAGCTCGACCTCGGGCCGGGAACCGGAGACGATCCCGACGCCGGCGGCGAGGGCCACGGAGCCGGCGGCCACGGTCATGGCCCGGATGCCGACGACGAACCGTCCGTCACCGGCCCCGTCCACCCACCCGACCGGGCCGGCGTAGTGGCCGCGCGAGCCGTCCTCGAGCCGATCGATCACGCCGAGTGCCGCCTGGCGCGGCACGCCGCCCACCGCCGGGGTCGGATGGAGCAGCGCCACGAGCTGCAGGGTGTCGGGGACAGCGCCGTCGGGACCGGTGCGGAGCGTCCCCTCGATGGTGGTGCCGAGATGGGTGATGTTGTGGAGATGGACCAGCTGGGGGTGCTCTGGCACGTCGAGGTCCTCGGCGCACGGTGCCAGCGCGTCATGGATGGCGTCGACGACCAGGCGGTGCTCCTCGGTGTCCTTGGCCGACTCGAGCAGGGCGGCGGGCAGGGCGCTGTCGGCCCCGTGCACCCGGTCGGTGGTGCCGGCCAACGGCCGGCTGCGGAAGCGGCGACCGCGCCGCTCGACGAGGAGCTCCGGGCTGGCGCCCACGAACCGGCCGTCGGGGGTCGGGAGCGAGAACAGCGTGCAGCTGGGCTCGAGCGCCGCCCACCGCCGGAGCACGGCGGCGACGTCCGGTGCCCGGTCGGTCACCACGTCCACCCGCCGGGCGAGCACGACCTTGGTGACCTCGTGGCGGTGCACGGCGGCGACGGCCCGGGCGACGCGGTCTTCGAAGTCGACGTCGCTGCACCGGGGCTGGACCCGCCAGGCATGGGGCCCGTCGTCCGGCCGGTTCGCCCGGGCACGTGCCACCAGTCGCTGGCGGAGGGCGGCCGGAGACTCGTCCGGGTCTCCGTCGGGGCCGGTGGCCACCGTCACCCACTCGGAGCCGTCGGGCTCGCGGCAGTACAGGACCGCGGGAACCGTGAACCCGGTGGCGCGGTGGCGGTCGAAGGGCAGGGCGCCGAACGCCAGCACGGGGCGCAACCCGGTCGCCCCGGCGGGCAGGTGGTCGTCGCAGGCGATGGCGGCCACGTCGGCTACCACCCCCACCGGGTCGGCCAGCCCACCCGGCAGGTCGATCCGGTGGGCGGTGCCGAGGCCGATCAGGACCCGGCCGCCGTCGGCCAGCACGATGCCGTCGTCACCGGCGAGGGACCACGGATCGATGTCGGGCCCGGCGGGCAGCGCGACGCGCCGCGCCGACACGGCGTCGCTCCGGTTCGCAACGTCGGGTGCCCGCCGGGTGTCCGAGGTGGTCGGAGGGGGTGAGGGGGTCATGGGCGACCGGCTCGGGTGGCGGTCAGGAGCTGGCTCAGCCCACCCGAAAGCGCCCGTCGGTTGACCGACGAGAACCCCGCCTCGCCCAGCAGGGTGCGCAGTTCCTCGGTGCCGGGCAGGTACGCCGTCGAGCGCGGCAGGTACCGGTAGGCGTCGCGGTCCGAGAGCAGTCCCCCGATGAGCGGCACGACGCGTCGGAACCAGAACCGGTCGCCCAGTCGGAGCAGACCGGCGTCGGGCTCGGAGACCTCGAGGAGGCTGATGCGGCCCCCCGGCCGGACGATGCGGGCGAACTCGGCGAACACGCCGGCGAGGTCGGAGAAGTTGCGCAGCGCGTAGCCGCAGGTGACCCCGTCGACCGACGCGCCGGCTACGGGCAGTTCGGCCCCGTTGGCCTGGGCGAGCGGGAGCCCGGTCCGGTTGGCCGCCAGCATGCCCCAGGACAGGTCCATCCCGAAGGCCCGGTAGCCGCCGTCGCGCAGCAACTTGAGGAAGTCCCCGGTGCCGCAGGCCAGGTCGAGCACGACCGAGCCCGCCGGAAGTCCGAGGGCCCGGAGGGACTGCCGGCGCCACCGCACGTCGAGGCCGAACGTCATCGTGCGGTTGACGAGGTCGTAGCGGGGCGCGATGGCATCGAACATGGAGCGCACGAGTTCGGTCTTCTCCGGACCCGTCGGGAGGTCGGCGTCCCGGGCGCGGGCCGCGGTCTCGAGGGAGATGCCGACCGTGGCGTGCGGGCCGCTCGCCGGATCGTGCGGAGACTCGGCGGTGCCGGTCATCGACTGCTCCTCCCGGAGGCGTCGACGGTACCCCGTTCGTCGCCGTCGCCGTCGCCGTCGCCCTCGGCACGGATGCGGTCCCAGACCGCGGCGCGCTCGCGGTCCGAGCCCTCTTCCTCGACGTGGTCGAGGGCCACCCGCACCAGCGTCCGGGTGAAGTGGTGGCCGACCAGCGTGTTGACGGCCGGGAGCAGCTCGGCGTAGGCCTGGAGCAGGCCCTCCACCCCGTCGTCGCCCTCGGCCGGGTCGGCCTGGGCGAGGGCGTCGGGCCGCGATCCGGCGCGCAGGGGGTCCCGGACGTGCCGGGCGAACAGCTCCACCGCCTGACGGGCGGTGGCCTCCGTCGCCTCGTTGTGGCGCCGGGCCAGGTCGAGGAGGTCGGTCAGGGGGATGCCCCACTCGAGCAGTCGCAAACCGGCCCGGGAGGCTTCGACGTCCTCCTCGGTGTACCGCTCCTGGCCCGCCACGCGGGTGGGGATGAGGAGGCCCTCGGCCTCCAGGGCCTTCAGCAGGGCGAGGGGGATGCCGGTGGCCCCGGCCAGGTCGCCGAGGGTGAACAGAGGTGTCCGCGCGGTACCGTGCGTGTCGGGTTCGTCGAGGCCTTGGCTGACGCCGGGCCCCGGAGTGGCCCCGCTCAGCTGGCCGAGGAGCGCCTCGTCGGCGGCGTCGAGCTCGCCGGACACCAGGCGGGCGATGGTGGCCAGGGTGAAGCCCCGCTG
>CAZULR010000401.1:0-2827 GCA_964621235.1 uncultured Acidimicrobiaceae bacterium | reverse complement strand
CGCCGGCGGGGTGCCGGTGGTGGCCGGGTTCCAGGGCATGTCCCTCGAGCGCGAGGTCACGACACTCGGCCGGGGTGGATCGGACACGACCGCCGTCGCCCTCGCCGCCGCCCTCGACGCCGACGCCTGCGAAATCTACACGGACGTCTCGGGCGTCTTCACGACCGATCCCCGGATCGTCCCCGAGGCCCGCAAGCTGCACCGGGTCAGCTACGAGGAGATGCAGGAGATGGCCGCCACCGGCGGCCGGGTCCTGGCGCTCCGCTCGGTCGAGTTCGCCCGGAACCACAACGTCCGGCTCCACGTGCGCTCCAGCTTCACCTGGGAGCCGGGCACGTGGGTCGAGGAGGAGGATGCCCAGATGGAACAGGCCGTCGTCACCGCCGTCACCCACGACCTGTCCGAGGCCAAGGTCACGGTCACCGGGGTACCCGACAAGCCGGGCCTCGCGGCCAGGCTCTTCCGTGGTCTGGCCGACCGGAACATCAACGTGGACATGATCGTCCAGAACATCTCGCTGCACGGGACCACCGACATCTCGTTCACCATCCCCGAGGCCGACCTGGTCGCCAGCACCGAGGTGTGTCAGGGCCTGCTGCCCGAGCTCGGTGCCACCGGCGTGGTGAGCGACGACGACGTGGCCCGGGTGTCGCTCGTCGGTGTCGGCATGAAGACCCATCCCGGGGTCACCGCCCTCACCTTCGAGTCGCTGGCCGCGGCCGGCATCAACATCGAGATGATCTCGACCTCGTCGATCCGGATCTCGTGCCTGATCCGCGCCGGGCAGGCGGAGGACGCGGTGCGCGCCCTCCACGTGGCGTTCGGCCTGGCCTAGCCGCGCCCTCCGGCGCGAGCGGTCGCCCCGGGCCCCCGTAGACTGGACGCCATGCGCATCGCAGTGGTGGGAGCGACCGGCCAGGTCGGCACGGTCATGCAGGCGATCCTGGAGGAGCGCGGCTTTCCCGTGGATGAGCTCCGCCTCTTCGCCTCGGCGCGGTCCGCCGGGCGCACGCTGGCCTTCCGGGGCGCCGACGTGATCGTCGAGGACGCGGCGCTCGCCGACCCGTCGGGTATCGACATCGCCCTCTTCTCGAGCGGCGCCACCGCGTCGCGTCAGCTCGCCCCGCGGTTCGCCGAGGCCGGCGCGATCGTGATCGACAACTCGTCGGCCTGGCGCATGGACCCGGACGTCCCCCTGGTGGTGCCCGAGGTCAACGAGTCGACGCTGACCGAGATCGGCAGGGGAATCGTGGCCAACCCCAACTGCACGACCATGGTGGCCATGCCCGTGCTCAAGCCGCTGCACGACGCCGCCGGGCTCACCCGCCTGGTGACCTCGACCTACCAGGCGGTGTCGGGCTCGGGCCTGGCCGGCGTCGCCGAGCTCGACGAGCAGCTCCGGGCGACGGTCGACGGCGCGGCCGCGCTCACCTTCGACGGCCGGGCCGTCTCCGGACCCCCCGCCTCAGTGTTCCCCGACCGCATCGCCCACAACGTCCTGTCCATCGCCGGATCGCTGGTCGACGACGGCTCGGGCGAGACCAACGAGGAGCAGAAGTTCCGGGACGAGAGCCGCAAGATCCTCGACATCCCCGACCTGGCCGTGGCATGCACCTGTGTGCGGGTGCCGGTCTTCACCGGGCACTCCCTGGCCATCGTGGCCGAGTTCGCCGGCCCGCTGGCGCCGGACGAGGCCACCAAGTTGCTGGACGGGGCGCCCGGCGTCGAACTCTCGGACCTGCCGACGCCCCGCCGGGCGGCGGGCATCGACCCGACGCTGGTCGGGCGCATCCGGGTGGCCGACGGCGCGCCCCACGCGCTGGCGCTGTTCGTGAGCGGGGACAACCTGCGCAAGGGCGCCGCCCTCAATGCGATCCAGATCGCCGAGTCGCTGGTGCGCCTCGGCATCGTCGCCTGACGCCGCGACCGACCGGTCAGCCGCCGGTGGCGAGGTTCGTCCGCGACAGCACGGCCACCCGCTTGGCCAGGTTGACGGCGTGGTCGCCGAACCGCTCGTAGAAGCGGGCGAGGAGCGCCAGCTCCACGGCGACGGGTAGCGGCATGGTGCCGGCCACGACCTCCACGGTCAGGCTGACGTGGAGGTCGTCCATCTCGTCGTCGAGGTCGTCCACCTGGGCCCACCCGGACGGCTCCCGCTCGGCGTAGGCGTCGGTGGTGACACGCCACATGTGGACCGCCACCTCGCCCATGCGCTCGAGCAGGCCACGGCTCCGGGCCGAGAGCTCGGCGCCGAGGCCCCGGGCGGCCCGCCGGGCCACGTGCTCGGCCAGGTCGCCATTGCGTTCGAGATCGGGAAGCATGCGGATGACCGTGACGAGGTAGCGCAGCTGGCTCGGGGACGTGATGCCGGCCACCGTGAGCTGCTGCAGCGTGAGCTCCTCGATGTCGTGGCAGAGCGAGTCGACCACCTCGTCCCGGTCGGCCAGCGCCTTCGCCGCCTCCCGGTCACCCGCCAACAGTGCGTGGGTCGCCCCGGCCACGGACTCGCCGACGAGCGCGAACAGCTGGAGGACCTTGCGGTCGATCTGTTCGAGTGGCGACTCCATGGCTCCACCGTATCCCCGTGACCGGCTCCGCTCCCAGGGCGCGCCCTCCTCCCTGGCGGAGCGACCGGGGCGGGCGGCGGGAAGCGGGTGTCAGGGGTCGGGCGGACCGTCGCCGTCGGCGAGGGTCGGGACGGATTCCTCGCTCACGATGATCCGCGGCCCCGATCCCCATGACAGGTACCGCCACGACCAGTTGATGAAGACGACGATCTTGTTGCGGAAGCCGATCAGGTACACGAGGTGGAGGCCCAGCCAGGCCA
>CAZULR010000400.1:0-2840 GCA_964621235.1 uncultured Acidimicrobiaceae bacterium | reverse complement strand
AAAGGGCGGCGTCCTCGGCCGCTAGACGATGGGGGCTCGTTCCCGAATAGGGCTTTTGGACTTTAGCAGAGGGATCAGAGGGCGCCCTCGGGGCGCCCTTCGTCCGGCAGATCCGCGGCCAGGAGCTCGACCATCAGGTACTGGAGCTCGCCCAGGAAGACGAACAGGCCGTACTCGGCGGCCCGCGGGTCCTGGGGATCGGGGGCCTCCATGTCCTCATGGACGTCGAGTCGGGTGCCGAGCACGAGTCGGAGGGAGCCGACGGCGTCCAGCCAGGCCAGGAACTCCTCCTCGCTCAGCGAGTCGGCCTCGGACGTGGCCACCAGCGTCTCGAGTGAGTTCCGGTGGTGATTGGTCAGGGCCGTGTCGACCAGCTCCCGGTAGTCCCGCTCGGCCTCGGTCTGGTCGGCGTCCGTGTACGCGGGTGGGAAGAGGCGCCGGACCATCGGATCGCGTGAGCCGAGCGCCTCCGGCAGCTGGGCGGCCAGATTGGCCAGCACCACGCGGGCGTTGGCGTCGAGGCGGATCACGTAGCGGCCGTCGCGGCGGCGCTTGATGGGCGAGCTCACGACGTGCGGGTCATCCGGAGGGGCCGGGTCACCCGGACTGCTCCATGGTCGCCCACAGGCCGTGCTCGTGGAGCCGGTAGACGTCGAGCTCGGCCCGCTCCCGTGTGCCCGAGGAGACCACGGCCCGTCCCTTGTGATGGATGTCGAGCATCAGGGCGGTCGCCTTCTCCTTCGAGTAACCGAACAGCTTCTGGAGCACGAAGGTCACGAAGGACATCAGGTTGATGGGATCGTTCCACACGATCACGAGCCAGGGCCGGTCCTCGGTGGTGTCCTGGTCGACGATGGTCTCGATGTCGCCTACGGGCACCGTATCGGGCGGCATGACGGCGGACGGCGCGACCGGGCCGGCGGCCTGCCGTCGTCGGGTGGGGAGCCTCATGCCGGCGCACGCACGGGCTCGGCCGGCCCCGGGGGTGCCGTGCCGACGGCCCCGGTGGGCGCGGTCGCACCGGCGGCGACCGCCTCGGGCCGGTGGTCGGACAGGCCGTGGTGGAACCACAGGGCGACCGACACGACGATCGTCGCCCCCACCACGTGGATGCCGACCAGGACGGCCGGGAGCCGTGTGAAGTACTGGGTGTAGCCGATCACCCCCTGGGCGACCATGGCCCCGAGCAGGATCCGGCCCGACTGCTGGATCCGGGCCGGGGCGTCGGACTTCCACAGCGTGTAGAGGATCACCAGGAGCACGATGGCGGTCACCCACACCAGCTCCGCGTGGATGCGGGTCATGTCGGACAGCCCGATGGGCACCCGCTTGGCCCCCTTGCCGCCGGCGTGGGGGCCGGCGCCGGTGGTGGCGGTGCCGGCGGCCACCGCGACGATCAGCAGCACCAGATAGGCCCGGGTGAGCCGCAGGACCCGTCGGGATACGGCCGGGGTGCCACGGCCCGGACCGTGGGTGGCCCGCAGGCACAGTTCCACCGAGACGGCCAGCAGGGCGATGCCGAGCATGAAGTGGGTCATGACCACGTAGGCGTTGAGGTGGGAGTACACGACCACGGCGCCGAGCACGGCCTCGCCGAGGATGCCGATGAGCAGCCCGCCGGACAGCCAGTGCAGGTCACGACGGGCGGGCTTGCGCAGGAACGAGGCCACCCAGGTCACCGCGCACGAGATGATCAGCACGGTGACGACCATGCGGTTGCCGAACTCGATGACCGGGTGGAGGGAGAGCGGCGGGGTCAGGTGCTGGTGGGCACACGTCGGCCAGTCGGGGCAGCCCAGTCCGGAGTCCGACAGCCGGACCGCGGCACCGGTGGCCACGTTGAGGATGACCGTCGCCAGGGAGATGCGGCAGAGGAGGATGAAGGCCCGGGGGCTGAGCGTGAACGTCGGCACCGCACCGATCGTACCGTCCCACCTGGTCGGTTCCCGGATCACAGCCCGGCCGCCGGCCGTCGGACGGGCCGGTGCCGGGGGTTGGGAGTAGTCTGATCGGCGATGTCCGTCTCCGCCGTGGCCCTGCCGGCCCGTGTCTCGCTGCTTGCGCGCGTGGGCGCCTATGTGGCGCTCACCAAGCCGCGCATCATCGAGCTGCTGCTGATCACGACGCTGCCCACGATGATCCTGGCCAAGGGCGGCCTGCCCGGCGTCTGGCTCATGATCGCCACCCTGGTCGGAGGGGCCCTGGCGGCCGGTGGCGCCAACGCCATCAACATGTACGTCGACCGGGACATCGACAAGCTGATGCACCGCACGGCCAAGCGTCCCCTGGTCACCGGGGTCATCGCCCCGAGCCACGCCCTGGTCTTCGCCATCACCCTCGAGGTCGTCGCCTTCGTCGAGCTGTGGGTCTGGGTGAACCTGCTCTCGGCGGTGCTGGCCGTGTCGGCCACGCTGTTCTACGTCTTCATCTACACGCTGTGGCTGAAGCGCACGAGCAAGCAGAACATCGTGATCGGCGGCGCCGCCGGGGCCATGCCCGTCCTGGTCGGCTGGGCCGCCGTCACGAACTCGCTGGCGTGGGCGCCCGTGGTGCTGTTCGGCGTCATCTTCATGTGGACCCCGCCGCACTTCTGGGCGCTGGCCTTCAAGTACAAGGACGACTACGAGGCCGCCCATGTGCCGATGATGCCGGTGGTGGCCACGTTCCGACGGACCGCCGTGGAGATCATGGTGTACACGCTGATCATGGTCGGGCTGACGCTGCTCCTGGCTCCGGTGGCCCACCTCGGTCTGCTCTACGTGGTGTCCGCCGTAGTGCTGGGCGCCGGCTTCATCGCCATGGCCGCCCGGATGTGGGTGCGCGCCACGCCCAAGGCGTCG
>CAZULR010000399.1:0-2843 GCA_964621235.1 uncultured Acidimicrobiaceae bacterium | reverse complement strand
GCCGCCGACCTGGTGCCCGATCCGGTGGCCCCCGACGTCGACCCGGACCGGCCCCGGACGACGGTGGTGCGCCGGGCGGCCCTCGACGCCCCGGCGGTCCGGCCCGGTCGGCGGAGCGGAGCGGTGACCTCGCCGACGGCACCGGCCGCCACCCCGACGGGACTCGTCGGTCGACTCACGACCTCGCACTGGTGGTGGCGCATCGGCATCGTCCTCGTGCTGGTCGCCCTGGTGCTGGTGAAGTTCGGCTGACCGGCTCGAGGTCCGGGGGTCGGGTGCTGCCGGGCCGTCCGTTGCGTGGACACCGACATCTGAAAGAATCAACTCCGTGTACATCTCCGCCAAGGTCGACTATGCCGTGCGTGCCCTCTGTTCCCTGGCTGCTGCCGACGGTGCATTGACCTCGGAGGCGCTGGCCCAGTCGCAGGGACTGCCCGCGAAGTTCCTGGAGAGCATCCTCAACGACATGCGCCGTGCCGGGCTCCTGACCAGTCAGCGCGGCCCTGACGGCGGCTACCGCCTGGCACGACCGGCACAGGAGATCACCGTCGCCGACGTCATTCGGCCACTCGACGGCCCGTTGGCTGAGATCCGCGGTCTCCGACCCGAGGCCGCCAACTATGAAGGGGCGGCCGAGCACCTGCAGGCGGTCTGGGTTGCGGTGCGGGCGAGCCTGCGCTCCGTACTCGACGAGGTCACCATCGCCGGCATCGTCTCTGGCGACCTCCCGGTGCAGGTGAAGGCCCTGACCTCGGATCCCGAGGCCTGGCAGTCCCGCTGACCCGGACGGACGCCGCCCCGTCTGTCGGAGGATCGCCGGTGGGCCGGGGGAGTGTTGCCGCTCCGCGGCCGACCATCCGTCCGACGCATGCCGGCCGGAATGGTTGACGGGCCGCTCTCGTCCGGCTAATGTCGACTAAATCGGTAGGGTTTAGTCCGAAAGGTCGGGATTCATGGCAGACGAGAGCACCAGCGGCACCCTCCTCCTCCAGCGCCCGGTGGAGTCGACCGCCGTCGACCTGCTCGAGGTCGAGGTCCGGGCTGCGTCCGCGCCGATCGAGAGTGCGCTGCTGCCGTCGTCCACCGCGGACCGGTCCAGCCTGGGGTTTCTCTTCCGGGCGCCCGGGCTGGTCCTGCTGGCGACGGTCTTTCTCGTCGAGGGCTACGCGTGGCTCGGCGTCCTGCACCTCCATCACCTGTCCTCGGCCACACTCCTGTCCGGCCGGATCGGCCTGGCTCTGCTGTCCGGCCTCGCCCCTCTGGCCGCGGTGCTGCTGACCCGGGGCCGACGGGCCACCGGTTGGGCACTGGAGGACCTGGTCACCGGGGTCGCAGTGGCCGTGACGGTCGCCACCATCACCGCACTCGTCGTCGGCGGACCGGCGTGGCGCACGGTGGCCGGTGTCACGGACCTGGTCCTGGCGGCGTCCGTCTTCGGTGCCGTCATCCTCGGCGAGCGGGCCCGCCTCCGGTCGTCGGTACCTCACACGGACCGGTCGTCCGCAGCCACCTGACGGACACGTGGCCCTTCCCGACTTCTTCATCGTCGGCGCTCCCAAGTCCGGGACCACGGCACTCCACGCCGCCCTGGCCGAGCACCCGCAGCTCTTCCTCTCCGCGGTGAAGGAGCCGAAATTCTTCCTGTGCGACGGGCCGCCGCCCCGCCACGGAGGACCGGGCGACGCCCACAGCGTCCGCGAGTGGGTGTGGCGCCGCGAGGACTACGAGCAGCTGTTCGACGAGGCGCCGGAGGGGACGCTACGGGGGGAGAGCACCGCCTTCTACCTCCAGGACCTCGAGGCCCACCGGCGGATCGCCGCTGCCGTCCCCGCGGCCCGGCTGATCATGATCCTCCGCGACCCGGTCGACCGTGCGTATTCGAACTGGGCGCACCTGTGGGCCGACGGCCTGGAGCCGATCAGTGACTTCCTGGCCGCCTGCGCCGAGGAGCCGGCCCGGCGCGAGGCCGGGTGGGCCCCGATCTGGCGGTATCTGGAGACCGGCCGCTACGGCCGCCAGATCCAGCACCTGCGCACCCTGTTCCCCCCGGAGCAGCTGCACCTCATCCGGTACAAGGACCTGGTGGACGAGCCGACCGCGACCCTCGACGCCGTGTGCCGCTTCCTGGGGGTCGACCAAGGGATCCTCGAGGAGGCGCCGGCCCGCAACGTGGGGGGCTACGTGCCACCGACCCTCTACACGCGGGTGCTGCAGGAGGCGTTCCGGGTGGGTGCGGCAGCCGGGAGCTACCTCCCGCCCCAGGTCTGGCGCAAGGCCAGCCTGCCGCTGCAGTGGCTCATCCAGCGGACCCCCCAGCACCGGCCGGAGCTGGCCGAGGAGGACCGGGCCACGCTCGTCGACCACTTCGCCGACGACATCGACCTCGTGGAGGCCGAGACGGGATGGGACCTCGCCCAGTGGCGCACCTACCGCGTGGGCGGCACGTACTCGGTGCGCAAGTCGTGGGCGCCGTCCCGGCGCCTCGTCTCGTAGTAGAGGCGCAGCCCGCCGTCCGGTAGCTCGACCACCGAGGCGTACCGGAGCGACCACGTCCCGTCGGGACCGGTGCCGGTCACGTCGGGGTCGGCCACCAGGTGGCCCGGCTCGGACCCGGAGGCCGTGCCCGTTCGCTCCTCGGCGTTCTCCTCCTTGGAGGCCCGTCCGTCGTAGTAGGCGAGCCAGCCGGGCCCACCCCGCACCACGTCGGCCACCCTGGCGCCACGCTGGTCCCACCGGGCGGGGGTGCCGGCCAACGCGGTGCCGTCGAACTCCCAGGTGATCCCGTCGACGCTCGTGCCGTGGTCGGTGTGCATCCGGTCGGTGTCCTCGGGGAGGTCGAGCGG
>CAZULR010000398.1:0-2844 GCA_964621235.1 uncultured Acidimicrobiaceae bacterium | reverse complement strand
TTCCTGGCCCACAGCACCGTGTCGTGGTGGTGCGCGACGAGCGATGCCACCGTCGTGCCCCACGACCCTCCCCCGAGGACTGCGATCTTCACGTGGCAGACGGTAGTGCAGCGCCACCGGCCATACCCGATCGTCCGGGCCGCGCCCACCGGGGTGCTCCCCGTCGCCCGGGCTCCACGCCGCCGGACCGACCGGCGGCAGGCCGTCGATCCGGACGGACGCTCAGACCCTGGGTCGGGTGGCCAGCCAGCGGGCGAACTCCTCCGATGTCGCCAGTGCCACCAGCGTCCGAACGCCGAAGCCACTGCCGCCCTTGGTGTTGTACCAGCGGTTCTCGTCGGTGCGGGACGGCCCGGCGATGTCGAGGTGGGCCCAGGGCACGTCGCCCACGAACTCCTGGAGGAGCAGTGCCGCGCTGATGGTGCCGGCCTGGCCCGGGCGGCCCATGTTCTTCATGTCGGCGACCTCGGACTCGATGTGGGAGGCGTAGTCCTCGGGGAGCGGGAGCGGCCACGAGGGTTCGCCCGCCGCCGCACCGGCCGCCTGCACCGCGTCGCGCAGTTCGACGTCGTTGCCCAGCAGACCAGCGATCTCCTTGCCGAGCGCGACGACGGCCGCACCGGTGAGGGTCGCCAGGTCGATGACGGCGTCGGGCTCGGTCTCGACGGCCAGGGTGAGTCCGTCGGACAGGATGAGCCGGCCCTCGGCGTCGGTGTTGAGGACCTCGATGGTCTTGCCGCTCCGGGTCGTCAGCACGTCACCAGGCTTGGTGGCCGAGCCGCTGGGCATGTTCTCGGTCATCGGGGCCCAGGCCGTCACCGGGGTTCGACCGCCGAGGGCCGCGATGGCGTCGACGGCGGCCAGGACGGCGGCGGCCCCACCCATGTCGGTCTTCATCGTCTCCATGCCCGTGGGCGGCTTGAGCGAGAGGCCGCCGGAGTCGAAGGTGATCCCCTTGCCGACCAGGGCGAGGTGGGGCACCCGGCCGTCGAACTCGTACGGGTCGTCGGGGCGGTACTCGACCCGGACCAGCCTGGGTGGCCGCACCGAACCCGCCGCCACGCCGAGCAGGCCGCCCAGGCGCTCGGCCCTGATGCGCTCCTCGTCCCAGATCTCGACCGTCAGCTCGTCGACCCCGGCGAACCGGTCGGCGATGACCTCGGCGAACCGCTGCGGCGTGAGCGAGCTCGGCGGCTCGTTGACCAGGTCCCGGGCCAGTGCCACCGACCGGGCCACCCGCGATCCCCGGGCCGCACCCTGCGCCACCGCATCGGTGTCGAGCGAGGGGTCGGCCGCCAGGGCCAGGCCACCCAGGCCGGCCGGCGGCTCCGCACTCCGGAAGTCCTCGTAGCGGTAGGTGGCGAGCGCGCCCCCCTCGGCCGCCGCGGCCGCCGTGTCCACCGGGGCGGCGTCGATTCCGGCGGGGAGGACCAGCACCGCGCTGCCGCCCTTGCCCGCCGACCGCACGAATGCGGCGGTGGCACGGCGGAGCGACTCCAGGCCCTGGTCGCCCACCAGCCGGTCGGTGGCTCCGACGCCCACCAGCACGACCTCGGGTCCGGCGTCGAGGGACCGGAGGACCAGGGTCTGGGCCACCTTGCCGGCGAATCCCTGCCGCTCACACCAGTCGGCGTCGAGTGCGGTGGGCAGCGTCACGCCGTCCAGCTCCACACCGGAGGCGGCGACCACCGGGCCGTCGCTCGTGCTGACCACGGGCACGCCCACCGCGATGGCGTCGTCGGGCAGTGCGGGTCCGGGCAGTGCGGTCACATTGATCACGTCGTTGCTCCTGATGAGTGGGTGTGTCAGTTGGCAGGAATGCGGCGGGGATGCCGCACGGCGGTGTGGGCGGGGCTCACCCGCCGGGCTGATCGGCGGCGTCGGCGGTCACCGGGCCGCCCGAAGAGGTCGACCGGCGGCCACGGGGTGCCGCGCGGGCCAACAGGTGCTCGTCGCCCTCCACCCAGCGGGCAATGGCCCACAGCAGGTCGGAGAGACGGTTGAGGTAGCGACCCACCAGCGAGCCCTCGATCGGAGACGACACGAGGAGCCGCTCCGCCCGCCGGACTACCGTGCGGGCCAGATCCAGCGCGGCAGACGCCCGGTTGGCCCCCGGGATCACGAAGTCCGTGGGCATCGACACCCGGCCGATCAGCGAATCGATGTCGTCCTCGAGGGCGGCGACCATGGCCGCGGTGACGAGCGTCGTGCCGGCCACGAGTTTCGAGCGGTGCGAGGGGTCCGTCGTGATCTCGGCCATCAGGACGTAGAGCTCGCGCTCGAGCCGGGTCAGCAGGACGTCGAACTCGGAGCCGGGCTCGGCCTCCGCCCGGGCCAGGCCCATCGCGGCCTGGGCCTCGTCCACCGTGCCGGTCACCTGCATCAGGGGCGCGTCCTTGGCCACACGGCCGCCGTAGAGGAGGCCGGTGGTGCCGTCGTCGCCGGTCCGGGTGTAGATCTTCAGCACGGTGTCCTCACTGGGCCGATGCTAAACGACCCCGTCCGTATGCCGTCCGACGGCCCCCTCGACCCGCCCGCGCGGGCCCGCGGTGCCGGCAGGCCGGGAATCGCCCAACGCCCACTATCGTTGGGGGGCCATGGCCGTCCAACGCACCGAATCGAGCTACCTCCAGGCCGCGCGCGAGCGCGTGGTCATCTTCGACGGTGCCATGGGGACCAACCTGCAGCTGCAGGAGCTGACGGCCGACGATTTCGGTGGACCGGACCTGGAAGGCTGCAACGAGCTGCTCGTGGTGACCCGCCCCGACGCCGTCGACAAGGTCCACCGCTCGTTCTACGAGGTCGGCTGCGACGTGGTCGAGACCGACACCTTCGGGGCCTTCG
>CAZULR010000397.1:0-2850 GCA_964621235.1 uncultured Acidimicrobiaceae bacterium | reverse complement strand
CCGTCGCGCCATGCCTCGGCGATCGTCTGGTCGCCCAGTTCGCGATGGCGGGTGAAGTTCCACCACCGGGTGACGTCGCTGTCGGAGTAGCCCTTGTTGGCCAGGATGATGTTGAGGCGCGTGGCCTCCCACGCCGCCTCGTCCGGGGTGAGGGCGCCCGTCCGGTCCTCCGGGGCGGCCGGGGGCTCGGACCGCTTCTCCATCTCGTGGGCGAGCTCCCGGTCGAGGTCCCGGGACACGTGCCCGCGGATGGTGGGGAGGGAACCGCCCGTCACCGTGTGGCGGTCCGCCACCCGACGGTCGCGCTCGTCCTCCAGGCTGCGGGACCACAGGTGCTGGGCGGTGGTGTCGACGTCGTCGGCGGTCACCCGCAACCGCAGCCTGCGCTCGATGCGCTCGGCGGCCTTCTGGGGGGCTTCGGGCTCGGGGGCCAGACGCGCATCGGTGGTCGCCGCCTCGACGACGTCGACCGGACGGCGCTCGCGCGGGCGGCGGCGGCGCTCGAGCTCCGTCGGAGAGGCACCGGGCGGCGTCGGCACACGCGGGGCGACGTCCTCCTCGCGCCAGGCGGCCGGCTCGTCGCGCTCGACGCGGGTGGCGACCGTGTAGCTGTCGGGCGCGAACACGTCACCGGCGGTTCCGGCGATGGCCGCGGCCAGGTAGGAGGTGGTCCAACGGCTGTCGCCCACCGTCACGGCGTCGGCGCCCGTGGCGGCCAGTCGGGCCAGCGGGATGTCGAGGCAGGCGGCTACCGCGATCGCCTCGGTTAGGCCGATCCGGCGGTTCGTGGTCTCGACCTGGGCGACCGTCTCGCGCGTCCAACCCACGCCGCGGAGCAACATCTCGTCGGCGAGCGCCTGCTGGGTGAGGTTCTCCTTCGCCCGCAGCGCGGCGATGTTCCGTCGGACGATGTCCTCGATGCTGGTCGCTCCCTCGCCGTTCATCCGGCCACCCTAGCGTCGGCCTGAACACGCATGTAGCTAGCGAGTGTTAGGAAAATGAACATTGCCTGCGGTGCAGATGCACAGTCGATGCGTGTGACGTGGGAGTTCGCGGACCTGAGCGGAAAAGTTGCGGATCGGTGGCTAACAATGAGTGCGACGGAGGGTCGCGGCGCCACCACGGACAGCGCCGACGTGGGCCGGCCGTGCAGCTCAGTTGCAGTTCACCCCGCGCCCTACAGGTGCCCTCGGGTCCTTCCGATAACTGGTGTGTACGGCGGGACTCCCGGCAAGGCCCGGGATCCAGGAGCAGCTCGGTCCAGTCGGCCGACTGCTCGAGACCAGCGGCACGACAACAAGGGGCAGGAACACAGTGGCCATCGAACACCAGACGCAGCGGGCCCTCCGGGACTGGCACGACGACAACTTCGACCTCGACGATCTGGGGCTACCGACGCAGCGCACTTGGAGGCGTTGCGGGGCGGTGCACTGCATCGACCACGGGCCGTGGATCGGGACGCTCGTGTGCTGCATCCGTCAGAGCGGACACGCCGACGACCACTCGATGTCGCTCGGCGACGCCGGCCAGGTCGACTACTGGCGGGAGACCTGGTTCTGACGACCGGTCCTCGGCCGGCCCGACCGGGTCAGGAGCCCAGCACCACGGCCCGGTCGGGGCCGAGCGACCCGGACCACCCGTTGGCGGGGGAGGGATCGTCCGAGGCCAGCAGCACCGGCGCACCCACCAGTCCGAGCGCGGTGACGTCGACCTCCTCGCCGGTGAAATTGACGAGGATCGTGCAGGCGTCGCCGTCGAGCTCGCGACGGTAGGCGAGCGTCCCGCCCGGTGACGGCAGCATCTCGAGGCTGCCGAGCACGAGGGGCGGCGTCGCCCTCCGGACGCCGAGGGTGCGCCGGTAGAGGTGGAGGATGGATCCGGGATCGGCCGCCAGCGACGCCCGGTTGCGGGAGTCCGCCTCCGGGGGGAACGGCAGCCAGGTGGCCACGCCGTCCGCGGTGGGCCAGCCGTGGTCGGGCGCACCGTCCCACGGGATCGGAGCCCGACACCCGTCGCGACCGCCCGGGTCGACCTGCCGCGCTTCGGGCACGTCGGCGTCCTCCAGTCCGAGCTCGTCACCCTGGTAGACGAAGGGCGTCCCCCGGAGGGTGAGCAGCAGGACGGCGGCGGCGCGGGCCCTCGACTCGCTGCGCCGGGACGTCGTGGCCGCGTCCTCGCCGGCCCGTTGGGCCGCCCGGTCATACCGGGAACGGTGGCGGACGTTGTCGTGGTTGGAGAGGACCCAGGTCGGCCAGGCCCCCCGGGGGTCGAGAGCCCGACGGGCGTCGTCGATGCAGTCGGCCCAGCGGTCGGCCAGCCAGGGCGCGAACAGCGGCGGGAAGTTGAATGCCAGATGCAGCTCGTCGTCGTGGCCGTAGTAGGTGGCGACCGCCTCGGTGGACATCAGGAACACCTCGCCCACCATCATCCGCTCGCCCGGGAACTCGTCGAGCAGTGCCCGGATGGTCCGCAGGCGGCCGTGGGTGACGGGTTCGTCGTTCAGCGCGCAGTGGGGGATGCCGGCCACGTCCGGCGGGTCGTCGGGGAGTGACGGGTCCTTGCCGATGCCGTGGACGACGTCGGCCCGAAACCCGTCGACGCCGCGGTCGAGCCAGAAGCGCAACGTGTCGAGCATGGCCGCCTCGACCGCCGGCTCGTCCCAGTTGAGGTCGGGCTGGGCGGACTCGAACAGGTGGAGGTACCACTGGCCGGTCGGCTCGTGGAACGTCCACGCCGGTGCCGTCAGGTCGAAGGCGGCCACCCAGTTGTTGGGCGGTGAGCCGTCCGGCTCCGGATCGCGCCACACGTACCAGTCGCGGTGGGCGCTGTCCCGGGACGAGGCGGCGTCGA
>CAZULR010000396.1:0-2852 GCA_964621235.1 uncultured Acidimicrobiaceae bacterium | reverse complement strand
AGTCGGCCGACATCATCCTGGACGACGGCGACGTCGAGTCCAAGATGGCCATGCTCGGCTTCATGTGCCTGCACGCCGGCCAGGGGTGCGCCATGCTGACCCGCACCCTGGTCCACGAGTCGCGTTACGACGAGGCCGTGGAGATCGCCGCCGCCGCCGTGGCCGGCGTCACCTACGGCGACCCCACCGACGGCGGCAACATCATGGGTCCGGTCATCAACGCCCGCCAACGCGACCGGGTGCTCGGGTACATCGACTCCGGCGTGGCCGACGGCGCCCGGTTGGTCACCGGCGGCGGGCGGCCCGCCCACCTGGACAAGGGGTGGTTCATCGAGCCCACGCTGTTCGCCGACGTCGACAACTCGATGCGCATCGCCCGCGAGGAGATCTTCGGCCCGGTGCTGGTCCTGATCCCCTTCCGTGACGACGACGACGCCGTGCGCATCGCCAACGACAGCGAGTACGGCCTGTCCGGCGGCGTCACCTCGGCCTCCGAGGAGCGGGCTCTGGCGGTGGCCAGGAGGATCCGGTCCGGCACGGTCATGGTCAACGGCGGCATCTACTACCACGCCGGTTCACCGTTCGGGGGCTACAAGGGCAGCGGGGTCGGACGCCAGAACGGCCGGGAGGGATTCGAGCAGCACCTCGAGACCAAGACCATCGCCGTCGGCAAGTGATCGACGCCGAGACCGACGACGGGCGTCTCGCGTCGCGGGCCCGGGTGCGTGACGCGCACGAGCGCGTGCTCGCCAGCGGAGGCCACCTCCTGCAGCAGCTGGAGCTGCGGGACGTCGAGGTGCCCGGGTCCGACCTCGCCGTCGAGCTGACCGTCGACCACCGGGTCACGAACCCGCGTGGTGCGCTCCAGGGCGGGATCCTGGCGACCCTGGTCGACATCGTGGCCGGTCGGGCCGTCCTCGCCGGGGGCCCCCGGGACGGCGTGGCGACCTCGGACCTCTCCGTACGGTTCCTGCGGGGCCTGACCGTGGGGCCGGCCCGGGCGGTGGCCACCGTCGTCCACCGGGGGAACCGCTCGGCCGTGGTGACCGTCGACGTCGTCGACGCCGGGACCGACACCTTGTGCGCGGTGGCCACCGCCGCGTTCGCCGTCACCCCGGCGCCCGGGGACCGGGTGCCCTAGATTCCCACCCGGGGTCCCGGGGGTCGATGCCCCCTCCCGCCCCGCAGCGCCCGTCCGGCCGATCGGCGGCCCCGACACCCAAGGAGCCAAGCATGTCCGAAGAGTTCGTGAAGTACGAGACCCTCGACGAGGGCCGCATCGCCCGGATCATGCTGAACCGGCCCGAGGCCCGCAACGCCCAGAACCGCGGCCTCCTCGTCGAACTCGACGAGGCGTTCCTGCGGGCCGAGGCCGACGACACGGTGCGGGTGGTCATCCTGGGCGGGATGGGCCCGATGTTCTCGGCCGGGCACGACATGGGCTCCAAGGTCGCCATGGCCGAGTGGAGCTCCGACAACCCCCATCCCACACGGCTCGTGAATGGGGGTACCCGCAGCGGGGCGGAGCAGCGGATGCTCCAGGAGTGGCACTACTACTTCGAGAACACCCGCCGGTGGCGCAACCTCCGCAAGATCACCATCGCCCAGGTCCACGGGACCGTGTTCGCCGCCGGGCTCATGCTGATGTGGGCGTGCGACCTCATCGTGGCCGCCGACGACGTCTCGTTCGCCGACGTGGTCGGCACGCGGCTCGGGATGTGCGGCGTCGAGTACTTCGCCCATCCGTGGGAGTTCGGGCCCCGCAAGACGAAGGAGCTGATGCTCACCGGGGACTCGCTCGACGTCGACGAGGCCCACCGCCTGGGGATGGTGTCCAAGGTCTTCCCGGCCGACGAGCTCGCCGACAGGACGCTGGAGTTCGCCCGGCGCATCGCCGACCTGCCCACCATGACGGCGCTGCTCATCAAGGAGTCCGTCAACCAGACGGTCGACAACATGGGCTTCTACAACTCGCTCAACGCCTGCTTCACCCTCCACGAGTTGAACCACGCCCACTGGGCCGAGGTCCACGGGGGCGGGATGCCCATCGCCACCGTCGAGGACGGGATCGCCGACTGGCGCTCGGCTCCCCCGGTGCAGCCGGCGCTCAAGTCCGAGCCCTGACCGGTTGCCCGGTCAGTCCGAGGAGGGCAGGGCCTTGGCGGTCTTCAGCTCGAGGAGGCGACCGTCGACGGCCAGCGACCCGGCCCCCGGCTTGACGCAGAGGATCTCGACACCCGACGCCTCGTCGCAGTAGCGCTTGCCCAGGAGCGTGCCGCCGTCGTGACCGTCGACCATCGCGGCACTCCCGTCGACGGCTGCGTCGAGCGGCACCACGGCCACCCCGCCGCAGGTCAGCTCGCCACCGCCGCCGACCTTGACCACGACGACCTCGGTCTCGCACACCTGACTGCGGAACCGGCTCCCCGGCTTCAACTCCACGATGATCCTCCCTAGGCGTCCGTCGATCAGCCCCCGCATCCTGTCACGCCCGGCCCGACCGCGCCGTGGACGGGGAGGCCTCCGGGGGTCGCCGCAGCAGTGCCTTGAGGCGCCGGTGGGCTGGTGATAACGTCATTCTCGCCACAGGAAATGGGCCGTCCGGGCAACCCGGCGCGCCACCGGGACGAACCGGCGCCCGCCCGGGCGCCGAGGACAGGACCAAGGGGGACCACCGTGCCATCGCGAGAACTCGACTTCCCGATCTTCGACGCCGACAACCACATGTACGAGACCGAGGAGGCACTCACCAAGTTCCTCCCCAAGCAGTACGCCAAGGCCATCGAGTACATCGACGTCAAGGGGCGCACCAAGATCGTGGTGCGGGGCACCATCAGCGAGTACATCCCCAA
>CAZULR010000395.1:0-2855 GCA_964621235.1 uncultured Acidimicrobiaceae bacterium | reverse complement strand
CTGTGGTTGCAAGTCGAAGCCAGTCGCAGGCGAAACGACCCACGTAAGGCAACTCATGGTTGCTGAGCATGGTGCGGCTTAGGAGTAAGCCCTGCCCGTGGCGTCCCCGGCTGTCGGGGGCGGGCGGAGAGGGGATGACGCGTGTCACCAGTGGTACCGCTGGGTGTCCGACCGGAGACGGTCGCCGCCGCCGGTACCCGGCCGTGAGTTCCCCTGCAGGCGAGTGTGGGGTCAAAGACCAGGTCAGCCGCACGCCGCTCACAGTCCCGACCCATCCAACCCTTCAACGACCGACCAGGAGGACCGGAGACCCAGCGCTGTAGCAGTTGCTCAACGATGCCGAGGAGGCGAAACAGTGGACGTAGTCATCACGCATGGACGGAAGATCGTGTCCGACGAGGTTCGAGCCCTGACCGAGGAGAAGGTCCGCCACATCGGCGAGCACTGTCCCGGACTTGATCGGGCCGAGGTCCACTTCTCGGAGGAGCACAACCCGAGGATCTCCGCCCGTGAGTGCTGCGAGGTGGTGATGTCCGGCCACGGGCACACCCTCAGGGCCAAGGCCGCCGGGCAGTCCCCCCTCATCGCCGTCGACCTCGTGGTGGAGAAGCTGGAGCACCAGGTGGAGCGCACCAAGGGCCGCATCGTCGGCCGGTCGCAGCCCCGTCACCGGATGGCCACCTCCGAGATGCTCTTCCGGAAGGTGCGTACCGCCTGAGCGATCCCTCTCACGCGCCGTGACCGCCTGCCGGCCCGCCCCGGTCCCGCGAGGGCCCCGGGCGGGACGGGGTGGCCCGCGCGGACAAGCGTGGGCGGTGCGCCGAGTTGGTGACTGCCGGGAGGCCGCCGACAGTAGAGTGGGTCCCCCATGAGCATGTTCTCGAAAGTCCTCCGCGCCGGCGAGGGCAAGAAGGTCCGGCGGCTGGCCGAGCTGGTGCCGCTGGTGAACGCCCTCGAGCCGGAGATGGAGGCGCGCTCCGACGAGGAGCTGCAGGCGATGACGGCCGCGTTCCGGGAGCGCCTGGCCAACGGCGAGACGCTGGAGGACATCCTCGTCGAGGCCTTCGCCCTGGTCCGGGAGGGTGCCTGGCGGGTCCTCGGCCAGCGCCACTTCGACGCCCAGCTGATGGGCGGCATGGCGCTCCACTTCGGGTGGATCGCCGAGATGAAGACCGGTGAGGGCAAGACCCTGGTGTCGACCCTGCCGGTGTACCTGAACGCCCTGGCCGGAAACGGTGTCCACGTGGTCACGGTCAACGACTACCTGGCCACCCGCGACTCGGAGTGGATGGGACAGCTCCACCGCTTCCTCGGACTGACCGTCGGCCGTGTCGGGCCCGACATCAGCGACCCCGCCGAGAAGCGCGAGGCCTACCAGTCGGACGTCACCTACGGCACCAACACGGAACTCGGCTTCGACTACCTGCGCGACAACATGGCCCGGTCGAAGGAGGCCATGGTCCAACGCGGACACAGCTTCGCCATCATCGACGAGGTCGACTCGATCCTCATCGACGAGGCCCGGACCCCGCTCATCATCTCGGGCCCGGCCGCCGAGTCGGCACAGCTCTACTACCAGTTCGCCGGGATCGTGCGGACGCTGCGGTCCGAGCAGGACTACGAGGTCGACGAGGAGAAGCGCACGGTCGTCCCGACCGAGGCCGGCATCGAGAAGGTGGAGCGCCAGCTCGGTGTCTCCAACCTGTACGACGCGGTGGCCGTCAACTACGTGCACCACCTGACCCAGGCGCTGCTGGCCAAGGAGCTCTACAAGCGGGACAAGGACTACCTGGTCGCCCAGGGCGAGGTCCGGATCGTCGACGAGTTCACAGGCCGCACCCTCGACGGACGGCGCTGGTCGGACGGGCTCCACCAGGCCGTTGAGGCCAAGGAGCGCGTGAAGATCAAAGAGGAGAACCACACCTGGGCGACGGTCACCCTCCAGAACTACTTCCGCCTCTACGAGAAGCTGGCCGGCATGACCGGCACCGCCGAGACGGAGGCCTCGGAGTTCGCCAACACCTACGAACTGCCGGTCGTCCCGATCCCCCCGAACCGTCCGCTCGTCCGCGCCGACCAGCCCGATCTCATCTACAAGTCGGAGGACGCCAAGTTCGCCGCCGTCGTCGAGGACATCGCCGAGCGGCACGCCAGCGGCCAGCCCGTCCTGGTGGGCACGGCGTCGGTGTCCAAGAGCGAGCACCTGTCGCGGCTGCTCGACAAGCGCGGGATCCCCCATGAGGTCCTCAACGCCAAGCAGCACTTCCGCGAGGCCGAGATCGTGGCCCAGGCCGGCCGCGTCGGGGCCGTGACCGTGGCCACCAACATGGCCGGCCGTGGCGTCGACATCATCCTCGGCGGCAACCCCGAGGGCCTGGCCGTCCGTGAGGTCACCGCCCGAGGCATCGACCTCACGTCCGAGGAGGGCCAGGCCGAACTCGCCCGCCTCGAGGCCGAGTTCGAGGCGAAGTGCAAGGACGAAGGTGAGGAGGTCCGCGCCAAGGGCGGCCTCTACGTGCTGGGCAGCGAGCGCCACGAGAGCCGTCGCATCGACAACCAGCTCCGCGGTCGTTCGGGGCGCCAGGGCGACCCCGGTGAGTCGCGATTCTTCCTTTCGCTGGAGGACGACCTCATGCGGCTGTTCGCCACCGGTGCCATGAACTGGGTGATGGGCCGGGCGCTCCCCGACGACATGCCCATCGAGGCGAAGATGGTGACGAAGGCCATCGAGCGGGCGCAGAACACCGTCGAGGGCCGCAACGCCGAGTCCCGCAAGGACGTCCTCAAGTACGACGACGTCATGAACGAGCAGCGCAAGGTGATCTACGCCCGGCGCGCCCAGATCATCGAGGGTG
>CAZULR010000394.1:0-2856 GCA_964621235.1 uncultured Acidimicrobiaceae bacterium | reverse complement strand
GGTGCCGACGGGCGGCTCCGACTTCCACGGGGTGTCCAAGCCCGATCTCCACGTGGGTACCGGCACCGGCGACCTGAAGGTCCCCGACCGGGTGCTCGACCAGCTCGAGGCGGTCCGGCCTTCCTCCTGAGCCGGCACCGGACCCGGTGCAGCCCGGGTGCGGTCCGCCGCCGGCCGCGGTCAGTTGGTGACGGGGGCCAGGTCGTCGAGGAGGTCCGGCAGGCGTCCGCGCCAGGCGGCGGTGGCCCCGGCCAGGTCGAGGTCGACCAGGTCGTCGATGACGATGCGGTCACCACCCGCCGAGCCGAGCACCCGGAAGCCGATGCCGGCATCGGCGGCCCGTGACAGCAGCGCGTGGGAGTCGGTCGTGCACACGATCACCCGCGACGGCGTCTCGGTGAACAGCTCATGGTGGTCGGCCACGCCGGACACCCGGAGCCCGATGCCGGACCGGACGGCCAGTTCGGCCAGGGCCACACCGAGGCCGCCGCCGGACACGTCGTGGATGCCATCGACGACGCCCTCGCCGCCGGCGACCCCCTCGGCCACCAGGCCGGCCACGAACTCCACCAGGCGGCCGTGGCCGGCCAGGTCGAGCGGGGGCAGCGTGCCGTTGTGGTGGCCGCGCAGCTGCACGGCCCAGCGCGACCCGGCCAGCGACGGTGGGTTGTGACGGGCGTCGGAGCGACCGACGCTGGCGTCCAGCATCACCAGGACCCCGCCGTCGACCAGGGTGACCCCGGGCGGCCGGGCGACCAGGCGATCGATGAGCCCGAGTGCACCGATGACCGGGGTCGGGTCGATGTCCTTGCCGAAGCTCTCGTTGTAGAGGCTTACGTTGCCGCCGATCACGGGCAGCCCGAGGGCGAGGCACGCCTCCGCCATCCCGTCGATGGCCTCCGACAGCTGCCACATGACCTCGGGGTGCTCGGGGTTGCCGAAGTTGCAGCAGTTCACCACGGCCTTGGGCGTGGCGCCCGAGCAGGCGAGATTGAGGGCCGCCTCGGCCACGGTCGCGGCCGTGCCGGCGCGGGGGTCGAGGGAGCACCACGTCGGGTTGGAGTCGGTCGTGAGGGCCAGGCCCCGCTCGGAGGGCGGCAGGCCCGGCGCGGCCAGGCGGAGCACGGCGCTGTCCCCGCCCGGTCCCTCCACGGTGTTGAGGAACAGCTGGTGGTCGTACTGGCGGTAGACCCAGGTCGGGTCGGCCAGGAGGGCCAGGACGTCGTGGCCGCAGTCGGTCGGGGGCGGCAGGGCGCCCGGGTCGTCGGCCAGGCGGGCGTCCTGGTCGGACGGTCGGGCCAGGGGGCGGCGGTAGAGGGGGGCGTCCTCGCTCAGCGACACGGCCGGCACGTCGCCGAGGACGGGGCCGTCGAAGCCGTCGAGGATGCGCAGGCGGCCCGGGGCGCCGACGGGTGCCTCGGTGACCTTGCCGACCACCGCGGCACGGACCTCCCACTTGGCGCACACCGCCTGCACGCGCTCGAGGTCCCCGGGGGTGACGATGGCGAGCATGCGCTCCTGGCTCTCGGAGGTCATCACCTCGTAGTCGACCATCCCGGGCTCGCGCCGCGGCACGGCCGACACGTCGACGTCCATGCCCACGCCGCCGCGGGCCGCCGTCTCGCTGGTGGCGCACACCAGTCCGGCTCCGCCCAGGTCCTGGATCCCGACGACGAGCTTGGCGTCCAGGAGCTCGAGGCAGGCCTCGATCAGGCGCTTCTCCTCGTAGGGGTCGCCGACCTGCACGCTCGGCCGCTTGGCCGCCTCCTCGGCCTCGTCGCCCCCACCGAACCCGGCCGAGGCGAGCACGCTGACGCCACCGATGCCGTCGCGGCCGGTGGACGAGCCCAGCAGCACGGCGAGGTTGCCCGGGCCCGACGCCTGTCCCAGCACCAGGCGCTCGGTCGGGAGCACGCCCATGCACAGCACGTTCACCAGTGGGTTCTGGCTGTAGCAGGGGTTGAACGTGAGCTCACCACCGACCGTCGGCACGCCCACCGAGTTGCCGTAGCCGGAGATGCCGGCGACGACGCCCTCGATCAGCCACTGCTGCCGGGGCTCGGTCGGGTCACCGAAGAAGAGGGGGTCCATGACGGCGATCGGCCGGGCGCCCATCGTGAAGATGTCGCGCAGGATGCCACCCACCCCGGTGGCCGCCCCCTGGTAGGGCTCGATGGCCGAGGGGTGGTTGTGCGACTCGATCCGGATGGCCACGGCGATCCCGTCGCCGGCGTCGATGACCCCGGCGTTCTCACCCGGGCCCACCAGCACGTGCGGACCCTCGGTGGGCAGCCGCCTGAGGTGGATCCGCGACGACTTGTAGGAGCAGTGCTCACTCCACATGACGGCGAACAGCGCCAGCTCGAGGTGGTTCGGCCCACGCCCGAGGATCGACTCCACCTCGTCGCGCTCGGCGTCCGTCAGGCCGAGCGCCCGGTGCAGCGGAACCCCCGCGTCCTCGATCGGGTCGGGCGTTCCGTCTCCACGTGCGTCCATACGCCGAGGTTACCCGCCCCTCACGTGGCCTCCGGTGCCCGGACAGGCCGGCACGACATCGGTCAGGACGACCGCGAAGGCGCCTCTGCTGGCGCACCGGCACGGCGGCATTTACCGGAAACCGACCGCAGTCCCACCGTCCTCCTGGACCACAACCCCCGGTGCATTGTCGCACCCACCGGCGGCTGTGACGCTGGCTGCAACACTTGTTGCTACTTTTGGTTGCAATGCTGACCTCCGGACGAACCGGTGAAGGGGAACGAATCCACTCCCCGGTATCCGCGAAGTGACGCTACGATGCTCACTAGCATTACCGATGTTGTAACGTTGTGAATTGTTCTAAATACCCGACTCAGGAAC
>CAZULR010000393.1:0-2862 GCA_964621235.1 uncultured Acidimicrobiaceae bacterium | reverse complement strand
CTTGGGCAGGAAGTTCTGGACGATCACCTCCTGGACGTGGCCGTGACGGGCGTGGCTGGCGGCGATGGCCTCGAGCGTGTCGAGGCGGTCCTGGCGCGACTCGCCGATGCCGATCAGCAGGCCGGTGGTGAACGGGATGCCGGACTCGCCGGCCGCCTCCAGGGTGGCCAGCCGCCGGGCGGGGACCTTGTCGGGCGCCGAGCGGTGGGCGTCGAGGCCGGGGTTGGTCGACTCGATCATCATCCCCTGGCTGGCCGACACGGTCCGCAGGCGGGCGAGGTCGGCGCGGTCGAGCGCGCCGGCGTTGGCGTGGGGGAGGAGGCCGGTCTCCTCGAGCACGGCGGCGCAGGCGGCGGCCAGGTAGTCCACGGTCGAGTCGTAGCCGTGGTCGGCGAGCCATTCGGCGGCCGCCGGGTAGCGTTCCTCGGGCCCCTCGCCGAGCGTGAACAGCGCCTCGTGGCACCCGGCGGCCCGTCCGGCCCGGGCGATGCCGAGGACCTCGTCGATCGACAGGTACGGGGACTCGAGCCGGGCCGGCGCCTTGGCGAACGTGCAGTAGCCGCACCGGTCCCGGCACAGCATGGTCAGGGGGATGAACACCTTGGGCGAGAACGTGATCCGGGTGCCGAACGCGGCATCGCGGACGGCGGCGGCGCGGGCCACCAGCTCGTCGAGCGGGGCGGCCAGGACCTCGGCCCGCGATACGTCGGCCCTGGTCGGGGTCCGGGGGAAACCGGGGTTGGCGGGCATCGTGGCCACCTTACCGGAGGCGTCCCGTCGGCCCGTCTGGGCGGGCGGCAGCGCGTCGGGACCCGTCACGCCACGACGTCGGGCGTGAGGTCGCCGAGCGCCTCTGCGTCTACCAGCCACACGATGTCGGCTCCGGCCAGTCGACCGCCGGGCAGGTCCTCGCCCGCCCGGATGCGGGCCAGGGCGTCGTGCTTCGACGCTCCCGCCACGGTGACGACGACGCTGCGGGCCCTGGCGATGCCCGCGTAGGTGAGGGTGAGCCGCTCATGGGGATTGACGCCGTTCGGGTCGGTGTTGGTGACGACCAGGTGTGCCGGGTCGACGTCGGCCTCGCCGGTCGACCCGGGGAACAGGGAGGCCGTGTGGCCGTCCGGCCCCAGGCCGAGGTGGACGAGGTCGGGTCGGCCGATCCCCTCGACCAGGCGCTGATAGGCGGCCGCCGCGGCGGCGGGCTCGCCGCCGACGTACATCGGGTGATCGGCGTGCACCGGCCCGACGACGTCGACCAGGACCTCGGTGATCATGCGGTGGTTGGAGTCGGGGTCGTCGGGCGGCACGCAGCGCTCGTCGCCGAGGTAGAGGTCGACGCGGTCCCACGGCAGTCCGGCGCGGGCGGCCAGGGCGCGGTAGCACTCGGTGGCGGTGCCGCCGCCCGAGAGGAAGAGCGAGTACGTGGGCCCGGCGGTGGCCAGCCCGCGGGCCACCAGGTCGGCGAAGGCTTCCGGTACCGACCCGACCAGGACGACCGTTCCGTTCACGCCGTCACCGGACACGCGGACGCCACCGGGGGCCCGTCACTGGTCGAGATGGGTCTGGCGGCCGCCGCTCAGCTCGAGGTCGACGACCGGGTTGCGCCACTCGTCCCCCGAGCGCTCGACCAGCAGGTCGGCCATGTGCGGCCCCCAGGTGCCGGCCTCGTAGAAGTGCATGCTGGCGCCGGGCTCCGACCACGCCTCGAGGTAGGGGTCCACGATCCGCCAGGCCTGCTCGACCTCGTCGGATCGGATGAACAGGGTGGCGTCACCGACCATGGCGTCGTGGATCAGCCGCTCGTAACCGTCGGCCGCGTCGGCCCCGGCGAACGCCTCGGCGTAGGCGAAGTCCATGGCCACCGAGCGCAGGTGGAACTTCTCCCCCGGGACCTTGGCGCCGAACTCCAGGCTGATGCCCTCGTCGGGCTGGATCCGCAGGATGAGGGTGTTCGGCCGGAGGTCGCGGCTGGCCCGGTGGTCGAACAGCAGGAAGGGCACCTGGCGGAAGGTGAGGGCCACCTCGGTGACCCGGGCGGGCAGCCGCTTCCCCGTCCGCACGTAGATGGGGACGCCGGCCCAGCGCCAGTTCTCCACGCGTAGCCGGAGCGCCAGGTACGTCTCGGTCTGGCTGTCGGGCGCGACGTCCTCCTCCTCGCGGTAGCCGACCACCGGCGCACCGTCGATGGTGCCGGCCGTGTACTGGCCGCGCACCGACTTGTCGACGGCCTCGTCGGGGGTGGGGATGTCGATGGCCTGGAGCAGCTTGACCTTCTCGTCGCGGATGCGGTCGGCGTCGGTGCTGGTCGGGGACTCCATGAGCGTCAGCGCCAGCACCTGCATCACGTGGTTCTGGACGATGTCGCGGAGGGCGCCGGCCGTCTCGTAGAAGCCGCCCCGGTGCTCGACGCCCAGGCTCTCGGCCACCGTCACCTGGACCTGCTCGATGTACCGCCGGTTCCAGATGGGCTCGAAGATGGCGTTGGCGAACCGCAGGGCGAGCACGTTCTGGACCGTCTCCTTGCCCATGTAGTGGTCGATCCGGTAGATCTGCTTCTCGTCGAAGGCGGTGTGCATCTGGTCGTTGAGGTCGAGCGCGCTCTGCAGGTCCCGGCCGAACGGCTTCTCGACCACGACCCGGGCGAAGGTGCCGTTCTCGCCCGGACCGCTGCAGCCGTGCTTGGCCAGGGCGCCGGCCACCAGGCCGAAGACGCTCGGGATGGTGGCGAGGTAGTAGAGGCGGTTGCCGTCGGTGCCGTCGACCTTGTCGGCCTCGTCCAGGTGGGTCTTCAGCATGTCGAAGGTGTTCGGGTGGTCGTACTCGCCGGTGATGTACTTGAACCGCTCGGTGAGGGCCTTCCAC
>CAZULR010000392.1:0-2875 GCA_964621235.1 uncultured Acidimicrobiaceae bacterium | reverse complement strand
CCGGAGTAGCGGAACTGGGCATGGCCGTCGGTCAGCTCGACGTCCCGGTCGTCGACGCTCTGCCGCTCGCGGGCGTGCCGGGCCGACGACAGGAACCCGTTGCGCCGGCGCAGCTCGCCGTCGGCCAGTCCGGCCGTACGGGCCTGCGCGACCTGGCGGGCGGCCCGTGTCGGGTCCACGGGCTCCATCACCACGGCCAGGGTGCGGCGCAGCGGGGCGAACAGCACCGGGCCGAGGAAGTCCGGGTGCACGTCGACCCGCGGCCACTCGGCCACCCAGTAGGTGGCGTGCCAGGTGCCGTCCGTCCGGACGGACTCCCAACCGGCGCCGGTCCCCATGGGCCACGGGTCCCCCGGCGGGACGACTGGGCGGAGGGCCGGTCCGCCCGTGGTTCCACCCACGGGAGCCGGCCGCATCGCCCCGGCCAGCGTCTCCGCCAGACCGTCGCGGTCGAGGACGCCCTCGATGCCGATGTCGGCCGCCGCCAGCGCCGTCGCCACGGCGCCGACCTCACGGTCCAGCACGACCAGGGCGCCGCCGAGTCCCCCACCGGAGGCCCGGATGACGCGGGCGGCGCGGCCGCGGTGGACCGACACGGCCACCAGCACACGGTGGCGCCTCGTGACCGGGGACGACTCCGCCAGCAGCCGACGGTAGGAGCGGACGGCGGGTGTGTCGTCGTTCAGCACCTGGTGGTCGTCGACGTACGAGCGGACGGCACCACCGTCGTCGGGAAGGCACGTCTCCACCCACTGGAGCCGGTGCACCGCGGAGCCCTCCCGGGCCAGTGAGGCCAGCGCCCGGGCCCACCCCGCCACCCGGGCGTCCTGCTCGGCCGGGGCGAGGAGGGCGAAGCTGTGGCCGCGCACCTCGAGGACGGCCGTCAGCGTCCGGGCCCGCCCGTCGACCAGAACGCCCGTGGCCGCGCCCTCGGCACCGGCGGGGCCGGCCACCAGGCGCAGGCCGTCGAAGACCGAGTGCGCCACCGGATCGCGGCGTGACACCACCCGTCGCGGCGGGCCACCGCCCGGTCCGGGCGGGACGTCGACGAAGGCACCGGTGCCGGGGCCGGGGGCGGGCTCGAACCGGTGGCCGGTGACCCCGGCCCATCCCCAGCGGACCACCACCGGCAGCCACTGCTCGCCGGTGCGCCCGGCGATGGGCCAGAAGGCCAGCGCCACCGCTCCACCGACCCAGACCACCCCCAGGGCCACCCCGCCGAAGGAGGGACGGCTGCGCACCGAAAGGACGGCCAGGACCAGGCCTACCGCCACCGCCGCCACCTGGCCGGCCCGCCACCCGGCGATGACGCCGCGCCGCTCGAGGGGAGGGAAGCGGTAGCGGATCCGGGATGCGGCGTCGTCGGGAACGTCGCTCACGGGTCGACGTCGTCGGGGGTCTGGATCCCGCCGATCAGGACCGGGCCGAGATGGTCCCGGCCCAGGTGGTCCTGGCGGAGGGTGCCGGTCTGGCGCGGCAGGGGACGCTCGTAGGTCACGCCCGGTGCCAGCGCGGGCACCGCGGATCTGCTCATCGGGGTCAGCGGCGGCGGTCCGTGCGCGAAGGGATCTCGCCCGGCGACCAGGTCGGCCACCCGACGGTTGTTGATGGCCGAGTGGGGATCGGGCGGGAGGCGCGGGATCGACCCGCCCGGCTCCCACGGCAGCGGCTCGGCACCGGTGTGGCCGTCGCCACTCCACCCGTTGTCGCCATGCCACCCGCTGGCGGCGCCGGACCCCTCGGAGGCCCCATCCGGGAGGGCGTCGGTGAACCCGTCGAGGCCCGCGCCTCCGCCGCCGGACCCACCACCACCGCCGGCGCCGCCGAGCAGACTCCCGACACCGCCCGATCCGCCCCCACCGCCGGAGGCCGCCACCACGCCGACCGCACCGACCGGCCCGCCGGCCAGCGAGCCCGCCGCCGCGGAGCGCAGCGCGACGTTGGCCAGCCCGGCAATCGGTGTGGCGGCGCCGTGCCGCGCCCGCTGGCTGACACCCTCGAGGTGGCCCGCGGCACCGGCCTCGAGGAACGGGAGGAGCCGGAAGAGCGACCACGGGGCCAGGGCCGCGAGCAGCAGCAGCGCGGCTCCACCGAGCACCGAGGCGAATCCGCCACCGGAGGACTCCGCACCGGACGGCGCCGTCCCGGTGCCACCGGACAGCGCTCCGGCGGCGAGGCTCAGGACGGCGACGATGACGAGCTTGCCGAGCACCAGCGCCGCCAGGGTGTCGGCCAAGCGGCGGCTCCAGTGGGAGATGGCCGGCCAGGCCAACCCGGCCAGGGCCAGCGGCAGGAACAGCACGGCCACGTAGACGGCGGCGGCCCGGAGCAGCAGCTCGAGCCAGACCATCACCGCACCCACCACCACGGCGATTCCCCCGAGGAACAGGACGAACGACGGTGCGTTGGGTTGGCCGGCCGCCGCCGCGGGGGTGAGGGCGGCGGCCACCGTGGCCATGAAGTGGCCGGCGTCCGAACCGCTCCCGCCGGAGACCGCGGCACACATGGCGTCCGTGACCGAGAGGCCGAGCTGCACGAGCGTGACGGCGACCGCGGTGAGCAGGACCGCCAGCGGCACGTTGACGAGCACCGACCGGAGCAGCATCGACGCGTTCTGCCGGTAGAGCGCCTGGAGGACACCGAGCAGGAGGAGCGGCACGATGACCACACCGGCGAGCGCGGCCATGGTGGCGTAGTGGGCCCGGAACCACGGGGCTCCGAGGTCGATGGCGGTGGACGACGCCAGCACGGCACCGACCTGGCCGAGCAGCCACACCGCGCCGTCCGTCACCCAGGTGCTGACGGCGTCGAGCACACTGCCGACGCCGAACCCGACGGCCGACCCGACGGCCGATCCGACGGCCGATCCGACGGC
>CAZULR010000391.1:0-2878 GCA_964621235.1 uncultured Acidimicrobiaceae bacterium | reverse complement strand
ACCGAGTCGTGGACGAACCCGATGGCGTGGTCGATCAGGTCCTCGCTCAGGTGGTAGCCCTCCTCCGGGGTCGCCGGGGGCTCCACGTGGTGGTTGTCGTACACCAGGTCCGGGGAGAACTGGTCGGTCTCCCCTTCGAGGAACCCGTAGAAGCGGTCGAAGCCGCGCTGCAGCGGCCACTGGTCGAAGGGCCCGGCGGCCGATGCGTTCTCCATGGCCGTGAGGTGCCACTTGCCCACGGCGAACGTGGCGTAGCCCTCGTCACGCAGCACCTCGGCCATGGTGGTGGCGTGGTGGGTGATCTGCCCGCGCATGTGGGGGTAGCCGCTGTCGAAGTTGGAGATGGCGCGCATGCCCACGGCGTGGTGGTTGCGGCCCGTCAGCAGCGCGGCGCGTGTGGGCGAGCACAGCGGCGTGACGTGGAAGTTGGAGTAGCGGATGCCGTCGGCCGCCAGGGCGTCGATGTGGGGTGTGGTGAGCTCGGAGCCGTAGCAGCCGAAGTGGGAGAACCCGGTGTCGTCGAGCAGGATGACGACCACGTTCGGGGCATCGGGGCCCGGGTGCGGCGGGACGGGCCACCAGGGCTCCGACTCCGCCTCGGTCCGGGAGATCACGCCGTCGAAGGGCTCGAACTGCTGCATGGGGACGTCCTCGGGTCGTGGGGGAGCGCCGCCGTGCGCGGCGCTGCACCGGGAATCTTCTGTCAACCCGTCTGACGATAGAGAGCCGGAACGACCCTGTCCACCGGCGGCCGGTCGGGGGGGGACCGGCCGCCGGTGGCGGTCAGTAGGTGCCGGTGTGCAGGTGCTCGCCGACCTCGGACAGCACCGCGAGGACCACCAGGGAGAGCGCGAGCACGAGGGAGACGACGCCGAGCACGTCGGCCACGTCGACGTCGTGGACGACCAGCAGCACGACCCACAGGGCGGGGAGCAGGTCGGCGCAGCCGCGTGCCACGGTGCGGACCCGCTCCGTGCCGGGCCCGGAGACGTGCCGGGTGAGGAGGTAGGTGGCCGGCACGACGACCACCGCCAGGGCGACCGCCATCGGCGGCGCGCTGGTGGGGATCAGCCTGAGCAAGTGGTAGCCCGCACAGATGGTGAGCGTGGCCAGGAGTACGAGGCCGGGTGCCGCGAACAGCGGTGTACCGTCCCCTGCGTCGGCGGGACCGACGACATCGTCGGGCGACCTCTCCCCTGGTGGGTCGCCGGTTCCCGGGAGGGCCCCGGCCTGGGGTTCCCCACGTCCGACCCCGGTGAACCACCCGGGAACGAGAAGACCGCCCTGCCGTGCCTGTGCCATGTCCGCCTCCTGCTGCCCGCGCCGCCCGCCAGGTAAGGGTGCGGACACCCGGCTACCGCCGGATGCCCGCCGCCCCTCGACTCCCGGGTCCGCCTGGTCCCGGGCGATCCGCCACCCAATGGAAGAAGTCTGCACCTCGGAGTGGCAAAATGCAACTCCAGATTGCAACACCTGTTGCCTTTGTGTACTCGCGGCGGATGGAGCCGGTGGATCTGCGACCATGGTCGCGTGGAGACGACGGGCGCCGGCCGACGGCCGAGGCGGAGCAAGGAGGAGCTCCGGGCCCTGCTGATGACCGCCGGCCTGGCCATCCTCCGCGAGGACGGCCTGGGGATCGGCGCGGGCGACCTCACCTTCAAACGGGTCCTCGACCGCGTGGAGTCCGACACCGGCATCCGGGTGACGAACGCCTCGGTCATCCGGCGGGTCTGGGAGCACCAGGCCGACTTCCAGACCGACGTCCTGGCGGCGGTGGCCGCGGCGGGCGACTCCGCAGGTGAGCTGGGCACCACCGTCGAGGCGCTCGGGGCGGTGCTCGGCACCCTCGATGTGACCTCCCCCGACGCCCGGATCCGGTCGATGCGTGAGGTCTGCCGGGTGGCGGGACGCACCGCCTTCCGGACCCTGGTGGCGTCGGACCAGTGGTCGCTCTGGGTCGCGGTCTGGGTCCTCGGGGCCACGGCTCCACCCACGCCGGAGAACCGCCGGATCCGGGACGCCCTCCTCGAGGGCTACCTGCACGGCACGGACCTGTGGATGGGGATGCACGGCGCCGTGCTGCCCCTGCTCGGCCTGCGGCCGCGCGCCCCGCTGACGCTGCGGCAGTTCACGGTGTCGACGGGTGCCCTGGTCGAGGGCTGCGCGCTGCGTCAGGTGGGGGCCGAGGACCTGGACGTCATCGAGCGACCGACGGGGCCCGGTGGCTCGATGCAGGAGTGGACCCTGTTCGCCGTGGGCCTCGAGGCACTGGCCACGGCCTTCTTCGAGATCGACCCGGACTGGGACCCCCAGGTCACCTGACGACGGCGGGCCGGGGGCCGGGTCGTCGGGCCCCCGCCCCGGCAGGCAGGACGAGCAGGGCCGAACGACCCTGTGCCGGGGTCGCGAGCCGCGGAAGAATGACCCGAGGACCGACGAGGAGGTCACGTGTCCGGAACCACGCCCGCAGCTGAACGCTTCGACATCGTGTTCGTCGGCGACGTCGCCGTCGACCAGTACCTGACCCTGGGCGACGACGCCGTCACGATCGAAGAGGGACCCGAGTCCCGACGCCTGGTCCTGCCGTTCGGCGCCAAGGTCTCCTGCGAGGTGACGACCATCGTGCCGGCGGGCGGCAATTCGGCCAACGCCGCCGTGGCCTGCGCCCGGCTCGGGCTGCGCACCGCGCTGGTGGCGTACGTCGGTGACGACGGGCAGGGACGCGGCGCGGTCTCCGCACTGCGGGCCGAGGGTGTCGACGCCTCGTTGGTGCGACAGGACCCGGCGGTCCCGACCAACCGGAACTTCGTGCTCCGGGTCGGACACGAGCGGACGATCCTGGTCCACCACGAGCAGCACGAGTGCCACTGGCCGCACC
>CAZULR010000390.1:0-2882 GCA_964621235.1 uncultured Acidimicrobiaceae bacterium | reverse complement strand
CAGCAGCCGGTGCTCGGGGTCGAGGCCGGCGTCGATGAGCGGGTCGATGGCCTGGGCGATTGTCTCCTCGACGCGACGGAGCGCCGCACCGAGTTCGACGTCGTCCGGCGCGTCCCGGCCGTAGAGGAGGCGGAAGGCGTGCTCGTTGTCGACCATGAGCTCGAAGTACCCGGCGAACCCGAGCTCGACCTGCTGGCGCGGACCCTCGGCCGCCGCGGTCGCCTGGACGATTCGATCGATCATCGAGTGCGAGAAGACGTCGAGCAGCTCGAGGTAGAGGGCGCGCTTGGAGTCGAAGTGCTGGTAGACGAGAGGTTTGGTGACACCCGCGGCCTCGGCGATGTCGTCCATGGTGGTGGCCGAGTAGCCGTGCTCCGCGAACAGCGAGAGCGCCACGTCGAAGAGTTGGCGGCGCCGGGCGTCAGCGGTCAGTCGGCGGGCCGGTCGCGGGGTGCCGGGTGCCTCTCGATCCGGGTGGCCCGTGGCGGCGGTCGTCGACATGGCGGTCATGGTACCCCGGGCCGGATTGCGCCCCGGATGGTCACGCGGCCCACCTGGCGGGTCCTCGCCGGAGCCCGAGTGGGCCTTGTCGCAGACCGGGCCCGGGCCCCCGTCACGGCCTCCGACCGTGCTCAGGGACGGTCGTAGCGCAGCCGGTCCTCGATCGGCTCGCCCCACGCGAGGTCGTGGTCCCCCTCCAGCGCGGCCAGCACGGCGAGGTAGTCCCGCGTCGCCTCCACGTCGTGGACACGGAGGAGCGAATGGGGGGCGAGGCCGACGCAGAAGCCGATGGCCGCCAGCGTGCCGGCGGCCCGGGCCCGCGGCGGCTGACCGGTGATGGCGCCGATGACGTCCTTGCGGGACAGGGCCAAGAGGATCGGTCGGCCGAGTCGGGCGAGTTCCGGCAGGCCGCGCAGCGCAGCGACGGTCTGGGCCGGGGTCTTGGCGAAGTCGGGTCCGGGGTCGACGATGACGTGCTCATGGGACACGCCGCGGCGTTCGAGCAGGTCGAGTCGGCCAGCCAGGAACGCCACGACATCGTCGACGACCTCCGCCGGAGACCCGTAAAACGCGTCGTCGGGCGACAGGCGCGTCTTCGGGGCGAGACGGGTGTGCATGACGATGATCCCGGCGCCACTGGACGCCACGACGTCGACTAGTTCCGGGTCGGCCAGGCCGGAGACGTCGTTGACGATGCTGGCGCCGGCGGCCACGGCGGCACGGGCCACGTCAGGTCGGTAGGTGTCGATGGAGATCACGACGTCCGAGTCCCGCCGGATGGCCTCGATCAGGGACGCCACGCGCTCGACCTCGAGCCCCACCGGGATCTCGGGCTGGTCGGTGCGGGCCGACTGTCCGCCGATGTCGACGACGTGGGCGCCGGCCTCGGCCATGGCCAGGGCGTGGGCGGCGCGCTCGGTGACGCCCGCAGCGGCCAACGCCTCGGAGTCGCTGAACGACTCGGGTGAAGCGTTGACGACGCCCATGATCAGGGGGCGGTCGACCTCGAGGACGCCGTGGGCGTGGACGACCTTCACGGCCGGGCCGCGCCGCGCCCCGGTGGGGCGGGCGGACGGGGCGTCGTGCGTCGCGCTCGGCGCCGTCGTCCCCCGTAGGTGCCTCGTCCGTTGGCCATGGGTAATCAGTAGCAGACCCCGTACGGCGACGCGACACGTGCCGGGGCGACCGGGCCCGCCGGGTCGGGGTACCGTCGGGGCGTGCCCGCCCAACCCTCTGATCCCGAAGCCGGGGCCGCCGGACCGGCGCCCGCCGGTACCGACGACCTGCTCGCCGTCCGCACCGGGCCCGTCCTGACGCTCACCATCAACCGACCGGAGCGCCGCAACGCCATGACCTGGGACGTCATCGGCGGACTGCGCCGGGAACTGGCCCTGGCCAAGGTGGACCCCGCTGTGCGGGTGGTGGTCCTGACGGGGGCGGGCGACCAGGCCTTCTGTGCCGGCGCCGACCTCTCGGGCATGGTGCCGGAGGACCCCGGGGGCACGACGGACGAGTACCTCGACCACCACCTGGCCCGGGGCTGGCTGGCCCAGCTGTTCGAGGAGATGTGGCAGCTCGGCAAGCCCACCGTCGCCCGAGTGCAGGGTTGGGCGATGGCCGGCGGGTTCGGCCTCGCCCTGGCGTGCGACATGGTGATCGCCTCGGAGAGCGCCCGCTTCGGCGCCCCCGAGCTCAACGTGGGGCTGTGGCCCTACATGGTGACCGTCTCGCTGCTGCGCTCCATGCCCCCGAAGAAGGCCCTGGAGCTGATGCTGACCAGCCGGGTCGTGGGAGCCGAGGAGGCCGACCGCATCGGGTTCGTGACCCGGGTGGTGCCCGACGCCGACCTCGACGCCGCCGTGGCCGACCTGGCCGCGGTGCTGGCCTCCAAGCCCCCCGGGGTGACCAAGCTGGGCCGCGATTCGTTCTACGCTGTCATCGACTCAGCGGCCTCCGAGGCCCTGCCGTATCTGCACGCCATGCTGACCGTGACCAGTCAGACGGCGGAGGCGAGGGAGGGGATCACCGCCTTCGCCGAGAAGCGGCCCCCGTCGTGGCAGCTGCCGTCGGACGACGGAACGGCCTGACCAGGTTCCACCACCCACTCACCAGACCCGAGGAGCACCCACCTACATGGCGAAGCGAGCACTGATCACCGGCGTCACCGGCCAGGACGGCTCCTACCTGGCCGAGCTGCTGCTCGACGAGGGCTACGAGGTCAGCGGCATGGTCCGCCGCTCGAGCACCATCAACTTCGAGCGCATCGCCCACATCCAGGACCGCATCAACCTCGTGGCGGGCGACCTGCTCGACGAGGTCTCGATGATCAACATCCTGAAGGAGATCCGGCCCCAGGAGGTCTACAACCTGGCCGCCCAGTC
>CAZULR010000389.1:0-2894 GCA_964621235.1 uncultured Acidimicrobiaceae bacterium | reverse complement strand
TGTCCAACTCCGGTGGGGCCTGGGACAACGCCAAGAAGTACATCGAGGACGGCCATGAGGGCGGCAAGGGATCCGAGGCCCACAAGGCCGCGGTCATCGGTGACACCATCGGCGACCCCTTCAAGGACACCGCCGGACCGGCGCTGAACCCGCTGATCAAGGTGATGAACCTCGTGTCGCTGCTGATCCTCCCGGCCGTGATCACCCTGTCCCACCACACCGCCGCCCGCCTGTCGATCGCCGGCGTGTCCCTGGTCGTGCTGCTCATCTCGATCGCGTTCTCCAAGCGCAAGACGGAGAGCATGGACGACGCCCCGGCCACCGCGGCCGTCCAGGCGCCGGTCGCCTGATCGGACTCCCGAAGGGGCACGCGGGTCCCTCCCGGCACCCGGGACGCCCTGTCCCGGGCTGCCCGGACCGGCGCTCGACGCACCAGCAGATCGGATCGTCCACCGGGGCCGTAAGGCCCCGGTGGCGCGCCTACGGCCTTGACAACGCCTCGTTCCACCGTTAACCCTTGCGCACAGCGATGCCACCCACCGACCTGACAGAGACGACCACCGACGGCCCGGACGAGGCCTCCGCCCCCGAGGACGGAGGCCCGGCCCGACGCCGTGCCCGGGGAGGCGCGAAGAAGCTGGTGATCGTGGAGTCACCGGCCAAGGCCAAGACCATCGGCGGGATGCTGGGGCCCGACTACGTCGTGGAGTCGTCCATCGGCCACATCCGGGACCTGGCCACCCGCAAGGAGCTCCCCGAGGCGTTCAAGCACGAGTCGTGGGCCGACCTGGCGGTCGACGTCGACAACGGCTTCAAGCCCGTCTACATCGTGTCACCGGAGAAGAAGTCCCAGGTGACCATGCTCAAGCGGCTCGCCCGCGACGCCGGTGAGGTCTACCTGGCGACGGACGAGGACCGCGAGGGCGAGTCCATCGCCTGGCACCTGAGCCAGGTCCTCGGCCTCCCCGAGGACACCCCGCGCATGGTCTTCCACGAGATCACGCCCCAGGCCATCCAGCGGGCCATCGAGGAGTGCCGGACGATCGACCCCCACCTGGTCGAGGCCCAGGAGGCCCGTCGCATCTTCGACCGCATCTACGGGTTCAAGCTGTCCGACGTCATGCGACGGAAGACCAACGGCCGTTCGGCCGGTCGGGTGCAGAGCGTGGCCACCCGCATGGTCGTGGACCGGGAGCGCGAGCGGATGGCGTTCCGGTCGGCCGGCTGGTGGGGGATCGACGCCACGGTGACCGCCGAGGGCGAGGCCGCCCGCTCGGCGGGCGCCGACGTGTCGCCCAGCTTCGCCGCCTCGCTCCTGGCGGTCGATGGCACCCCACTGGCCGGAGGCCGGGATTTCGACTCCTCGGGCCGGCTGACGGACCCCGACTCGGTCGTCGTGCTCGACGAGGCCGCCGCCCGGGCCCTCGCCGCCGGACTCGAGGGCGCGCCGCTCACCGTCTCGTCGATGACCCACAAGCCCTACCGCCGGTCCCCCCGGGCGCCGTTCATCACCTCCACGCTCCAACAGGAGGCGGGTCGCAAGCTCCGCTTCAGCTCGAAGCGCACCATGTCAGTCGCCCAGCACCTCTACGAGGAGGGCTGGATCACCTACATGCGCACGGACTCGACGACGCTGTCCGAGCAGGCCCTGTCCGCGGCCCGGGCCCAGGCGTCGGCGATGTACGGCCCGGCCTACGTGCCGGCCGCCCCCCGCCACTACAACAAGAAGGTCAAGAACGCCCAGGAGGCGCACGAGGCCATCCGGCCCGCCGGCGAGACCTTCCGCACCCCGGACGAGGCGGCACGGTCGCTGTCGGGGGACGAGCTCCGGCTGTACGACCTCATCTGGAAGCGCACCGTGGCCTCGCAGATGTCCGACGCCACCGGGACCAGCGCGCAGGTGCGCCTGACCGGTGCGGCGACCGTCGCGGGCACGGCCCGTCCCGTCGAGTTCGGCGCCTCCGGCACCGTCATCGAGTTCCCGGGCTTCCAGCGGGCCTACGTCGAGGGTGAGGACGACCCGGAGGCGGAGCTCGCCGACCGGGAAGTGCACCTACCGCCCATGGCCGAGGGCGATCCGGCCAGTCTGTCCGCCGTCGATCCCGGCGGCCACGCCACCCAGCCCCCCGCCCGGTACACCGAGGCTTCGCTGGTCAAGGCCATGGAGGAGATCGGGGTGGGACGGCCCTCCACCTACGCCAGCATCGTCTCCACCATCCTCGACCGCGGCTACGTGTGGAAGAAGGGGTCGGCCATGGTCCCCTCCCTGACCGCCTTCGGTGTGGTCGGCCTCCTCGAGCAGCACTTCGCCGATCTGGTCGACTACGGCCTGACCGCGTCGATGGAGGACGACCTCGACGAGATCGCCGGCGGCGACGAGGACATGGAGCGCTGGCTGGGGGACTTCTGGTTCGGACCGGGAGGCCACGGCGGCCTGCGCGATCAGGTGGCCGACAACCTCGACGCCATCGACGCCGCCGCCGTCAACGCGGTGCCGATCGGCACGTCCGCCGACGGCGAGGAGATCGTGGCCCGGTCGGGCAAGTACGGACCGTACCTGAAGAAGGGCGACCAGACCGTCTCCATCCCGGACGACCTGGCTCCCGACGAGCTCACGGTGGACAAGGCCGAGGAGCTGCTGGCCGCCCCGTCGTCCGACCGCGTGCTCGGCACCGATCCCCAGACGGGGCTCGAGGTCCAGGTCAAGGCCGGGCGATTCGGGCCCTACGTCCAGCTCGGCGAGCTCGTCGACGGTGGACCGAAGCCCCGCACGTCATCGCTGTTCGCCACGATGTCACCGGCCACCCTCACCTTCGAACAGGCCCTCGAGCTGCTGCGTATCCCGCGGGTGGTGGGTGCCGACCCGGCCGACGGACAGGAGATCGTGGCCCACA
>CAZULR010000388.1:0-2902 GCA_964621235.1 uncultured Acidimicrobiaceae bacterium | reverse complement strand
GGCGTTGCCGTCGAGCTGCAGCAGCAGCGTCCCGAGGTACAGGTGGGCGGCGTAGTCGCCCGGCGTCATGGCCACGGCCTGGGTCAACTTGGTGCGCGCGTCGGCCAGGAGCGTGGCGTCCGCGCCCTGCTGGCCGATCTTGTACTCGAGCCAGCCGAGCTGGGCGAGCGCCACCTCGTTGTCGGGGTGGGCGGACAGCACCTGCTGGTAGAGCTGGGCAGCCAGGCCGAGTTGACCCTCGTTCTCCACCGTGGCCGCCTGGTCGAGCGTCCGCTCCACCTGCTGGCTGGGGCTCAGCACGACCGAGCCCGTGGCCGTCTGCCCCGGGAGCCGGTCCGACGAGAACATCGGCACGGCCACCGCCAGCGCCGCCGCGAAGCAACCGACGGCCCCGATCAGGAACCACTTGTTCCTCCCCCGGCGCCGGGTCGCGGACCCGTCCGGCCCGGCCGGGATGCCCGCCCGCTCCTCAGTCATGGTGGCGGGGCCCGCCGTCCCGACGGTCCGCTCCGCCAGGGCGGCACCCGCCGGTCCGCCGACCGATGGCGCGGGACCGCTGGCCGCGGCCGGCGACGGCCCGAGCACGGCCAGGCGGGCCAGGTCCCGCTGGCGGAGCGACAGGTAGTCGGCGTCCGCCAGGTCACCGGCCAGGTACTCGGCGTCGGCGTCGGCCAGCGACTGAGTGAGGAACCGGCGCCGCTCCTCGAGGGCCACCGGGTCGGCCGACCCGTCGAGCACGTCGTCGTCGCGGGCGGCGCCGCCCCGCCGACGACGGCGCACCAGGACCACCACGAGCACCACCGTGGCGAGGACACCGCCGGCGACCGGCAGCACCCAGACCAGGCTGGACCAGCCGCTGGTGGGCGGGTCGAGCACGATGGCCGAGCCGTAGCGGGCGACGAGGTAGTCCTCGATCTGGCTGTCGGTCAGCCCGTGGTCGACGAGCTGGCGCACCGTGGCGCGCACCGTGATGGCGGTCGGTGCGCTCGAGTCGGCGACGGAGAGGTCCTCGCAGCTCGGGCAGCGGATGACCGACTCGATGGACGCGGCGCGCTGGGCACCCGTCGGTGGCGTGGACGAGAAGACTCCGCTGCCCACGAGCAGGGCCACGACCAGCACCACACCGAGCAGCGTCCACAGGGGGAACCGACGGGACCTCACGCGCCGCTCGCCCTCGCCCGGGCGATGAGCCCGTCGAGCTGGGCCGCGGTGACCGGGGACACGATGTAGGCGACCACCCGGCCGTCCGGGGCGATCAGGAAGGTCGACGGCGGGGCCCGCACCCCGTAGCCGAGGGCGATGGTGCCCCGGGGGTCGGCCAGGGTGGGCCAGGTGGCGCCGAGCGTGGACTGGTAGGAGCGGGCATCGGACGCGGAGTCGTCGAACACCACGCTGACGACGCGCGCGTCTCCGGACTGCTGGTGCTGGAACGCGAAGCGCACCAGCTCGGGACCCTCGGTCTGGCAGGGCACGCACCACCCGGCGAAGAAGTTGAGGACCACGAACGTGCCGGGCGGCCGGACGAGGGCGAAGGTCCCGCCGTCCACGGTGACCCCACGCACCGGGGGCGCCTGGGTGCCGACCAGCGGGCTCTGCACCTCCGCCACCTCGGCCGGCGGACGGGTGGCCAGCACGGCGATGAGGCCGGCCGCCACGACGAGCACGGTCACGGCGACCCACCGCGCCGTGTGCCGACGACGGGCCGGAGGGGTGGCCGGTGGGGGGGTGGCCGTCTGCGGGGGGAGGACCCCGGTCACGTGGCCTCACCCGCGCCGACCGACTCCCGCTCGGCCAGGGGCGCCGGATCCGGCTCCGGGACGACCGGTGTCGCCGCACCGACCTGGGTGGACACCGGATCGGTGGGCCTGCGACGCCGGCCCGGCACGGCCGAGAGGATCGATCCGACCACGATCAGCACCCCACCGACCCACAGCCACATGACGAGGGGTTGGACGACCACCCCGAAGGTCCAGGGACCACCCTTCGGCGGGATCGAGTTGATGGTCAGGTACACGTCGGACGTCACGCTCGAGTCGATGGCCGGGGTGCCGACGGCCTGGGTACCGGTGCCGAACTGGCTGATGGCCGGCGTGAACACCGATCCCCCGTCCACCCGGAGCAGCGCCTGCTGGCTGACGTGCGACGCTGTGCGGACCACCCGGGTGCCGACGAACTCGACGGTGTGCCCGGCGAAGCTGCCCGTCTCCCCGTGGGCGAGCACCACGGTCCCCCGCTGCCCGAACGCCGTCGCCGCCGCCAGGCCGACGGCGATGAGCACCACGCCGATGTGGACGACCATCCCGCCGTTGGCCCGTCCGACGAATCCACGCCACCCGGCCAGGGTGGCCCGGGCCGGGGACGCACCGGCACCGCGGGCCGTCCGCCAGGCCCCCCGCACCGACAGCACCAGGGCACGGCCCGCCGACGCCGCGGCGAAGGCCCCGAGGCCGAAGGCCAGGAGCGGCTCGACGCCGGTGATCCCCCCGATGACGCACCCGACCACCACCACTACGCCGATGGCGGCGGGAACGGCCAGGCGCCCTCGCATGATCTCGGCCGTCGACTTGCGCCACGGGAGTGCCGGGGCGACGGCCATCAGGAACAGCAGCGCGAGGCCGATCGGGATGATCAGACGGTTGAAGTACGGGGCGCCCACGGCCACCTGGGCACCGCTGTTGATCGCCTCGTACAGCAGGGGGAAGACGGTTCCCAGCAGAACGACGAACGCGAAGAGCACGAACAGGAGGTTGTTGGCCAGGAAGGCGCCCTCCCGGCTCATCGGCGAGTCGATGCCGCCGGGTGACCGCAGCCGGTCACCTCGCCAGGCGATCAGCCCGACGCCGACGGCCAGGACCAGCCCGAAGAAGCCGAGCAGGAGCGGCCCGATCGACGACGTCGAGAA
>CAZULR010000387.1:0-2904 GCA_964621235.1 uncultured Acidimicrobiaceae bacterium | reverse complement strand
CCCGCCCGGACGCCGGGTCGTCGGCCGGTGTGTCGTCGGCCGCTGTGTCCGGGGCCAGGGTGCCGTCCCGGGGATCGGGCTCGCCTCCCCCGGCCGTTCCGTCCCCACGGAGCTTCCGCAGCCGTTCAGCCACCACGACCTCGTGACCCCGGTCGCTCGGCTCGTAGTAGATGTGGTCGACCAGGGCATCGGGGCGGTACTGCTGCTCGGCCCAGGCCCCGGGCCGGTCGTGGGGGTAGACGTAGCCCTCACCATGGCCGATGGTCGCAGCGCTCCGGTAGTGGCTGTCCCGCAGGTGGGTAGGCACCTCGCCCCGGGGCCCGGTGCGGACGTCGGCCTGGGCCCGGCCGAGGGCCACGGTCACCCGGTTCGACTTCGGGGCACAGGCCAGGTGGACCACGGCCTGGGCCAGGTTGAGCTGTGCCTCCGGCAGCCCCACGAATTCCACGGCCCGGGCCGCCGAATCGGCCACCACCAGGGCCAACGGGTCGGCCTCCCCGACGTCCTCGCTGGCCAGGATGACGAGGCGACGGGCGATGAACCGGGCGTCCTCCCCCGACTCGAGCATCCGGGCCAGCCAGTAGAGCCCGGCGTCCGGGTCCGAGCCGCGTATCGACTTGATGAAGGCGCTGACCTGGTCGTAGTGGTCGTCCTCGCCGTAGTGCTGCAATCGGGTGTGCCGGGCCCGCTCCACGTCCACCAGGGTGACCGGGTGGTCTCCCGCCAGCGCCAGGGCCACCTCGAGGGTGGTCAGCACGGCCCGGGCGTCTCCGTCGGCCAGGCCGACCAGCGCGGCAACGGCGTCGGGCTCGGCCGTCGACCCCTCGGCGGTCAGGCCCCGGGCGACCACCTCCGCCAGGTCCTCGTCGGTGAGCGGCTCGAGCCGCCACAGGGTGGAGCGCGACAGGAGCGGGGCGTTGACCTCGAAGAACGGATTCTCCGTGGTCGCCCCGATGAGCACCAGCAGCCCCTCCTCCACCGACGGCAGCAGGGCGTCCTGCTGGGAGCGGTTGAACCGGTGGACTTCGTCGAGGAAGAGGATGGTGCCCCTCCCCTGCTCCCCGAGGAGGCGCCGGGCCCCCTCGACCACCTCGCGGACGTCCTTCACCCCGGCCGTGACGGCCGACAGCGGCACGAAGTGCTTGGACGTGGCCGTGGCCACCACCGTGGCCAGCGTGGTCTTGCCGGTCCCGGGCGGCCCCCACAGGATGGCCGAGGTCAGTCGGTCGGTCTCGATGAGCGCCCGCAACGGTGCCCCGGGGCCGACGAGGTGGGGCTGGCCGACGATGTCGTCCAGCGTCCTCGGCCGCAGCCGGGCGGCCAGCGGGGCACGCGACGCCAGGCGGTCGGCGGCGGCGCCGGAGAAGAGGTCCTCGCCGGCCATCCCGGCCTCAGTCCAGCGTCGGGATCGGCTGCAGCCCGAGGTCGCGCAGCGCGCCCGGCGCCAGGGGCTTGGGGGCGTCGGTCATCGGGTCCCAGCCCGACTGCGTCTTCGGGAAGGCGATGACCTCACGGATGTTGTCCTCGCCGGCGAAGATGGCCACCAGGCGGTCGAGTCCGACGGCGAACCCGGCGTGGGGCGGGGCGCCGAAGCGGAAGGCTCCGAGCAGGAAGCCGAAGCGGGACGCCGCCTCCTCGTCGCTGATCCCCAGTGCGGCGAAGATCCGGCTCTGGATGTCGGCCCGGTGCACACGGACGCTGCCCGAGCCCAGCTCCCAGCCGTTGAGGACGAGGTCGTAGGCCTGGCTGCGCACCGATGCCGGGTCGGACGTCAGCCGGTCGATGTCCTCGGGATGGGGCATGGTAAACGGGTGGTGGGCGGCGATCGGGTTGCCGTCCTCGTCGACGCCGTCGAACAGCGGGAAGTCCACGACCCACAGGTACCGGTACGGGCCCTCCGACACGGGGCGCCCGCCCAGTTCGATCCGGAGCGCCCCGAGGACGTGGCACGTCAGGCGGTACTCGTCGGCGACGGTCAGCACCAGGTCGCCGACGCCGGCACCGGTGGTGGCCACCAGCCCGGCCTGCTCCTCGTCGGTCAGGAACTTGGCCACGGGCGAGTCGACCCCGGTCCCGCCACCCGCGCCCTCGACCACCTTGAACCACGCCAGGCCCTTCGCGCCGAGCGCCTTCGCCCGGTCGGTGAGGGCGTCGAGCCGCGACCGGGACGACGACGCCCCGCCCTCGAGCACGATCGCCTTCACGCAGGGCGCGGCGAAGGCGCGGAAGCCCGTGGTGGCGAACACGGTCGTCAGGTCGATCAGCTCCATGCCGAAACGGATGTCCGGCTTGTCGGTGCCGTAGCGGTCGAGGGCCTCGGCCCACGTCATGCGGGGCACCGGGCCGGGGCGCTCGCCGGTGACCGCCTCGGCGGCGTCGAGCACGGCCTCGGACACGAACTCCAGGATGTCCTCCTGGTCGACGAACGACGCCTCGATGTCGAGCTGGGAGAACTCGAACTGGCGGTCGGCCCGAAGGTCCTCGTCTCGCAGGCAGCGGGCGATCTGGTAGTAGCGGTCGACACCGGCGACCATCAGCAGCTGCTTGGCGAGCTGCGGGCTCTGGGGCAGCACGTAGCAGGCGCCGTGGTGGAGACGGCTGGGCACGGCGAACTCGCGGGCCCCCTCGGGCGTGGGCGCCCACAGCAGCGGCGTCTCCACCTCGACGAATCCCTGCCGGTCCATGGCCGCCCGCAGGGCCCCGTTGACCTTGGCCCGGAGCCGCAGGTTGGCCTGCATGGTGGGCCGCCGCAGGTCGACGAACCGGTGCCGGAGGCGGATGACCTCGTCGACGTCGACGCGGTCGTCCACCGGGAACGGGGGTGGCTCGGCGGCGTTCAGCAGCGTCACGGTGCACTCGCCCAGCTCGACCTCGCCGGTCGGCAGCTCCGGGTTGCCGGTCCCC
>CAZULR010000386.1:0-2918 GCA_964621235.1 uncultured Acidimicrobiaceae bacterium | reverse complement strand
ACACCTGCGGCGTCATCGTGTCCCTCGACGAACAGTCGCCCAACATCGGCCAGGGTGTCGACAAGGCCTTCGAGGTGCGTGCGGGCACCGGTGGCGAGGACCAGCTCAACGCCCAGGGGGCCGGCGACCAGGGGATGATGTTCGGCTACGCCTGCGACGAGACGCCGGACCTCATGCCGCTCCCCATCTGGCTCGCCCACCGGCTGGCCCAGCGCCTGGCCCAGGTGCGCCGCGTCGGCACCCTGCCGTATCTACGTCCCGACGGCAAGACCCAGGTCAGCGTGACCTACGAGGACGGCCGGCCGATCGCCCTCGAGACCGTCCTCATCTCCACCCAGCACGACCCGGGCATCGACCTCGAGACCCTGCTCCTGCCGGACCTCCGCAGCAACGTCATCGACCCGCTGTTGCCCGCCGAGCTCGATACCTCGGGCCTGCGGGTCCTGGCCAACCCGACCGGCGTCTTCGAGCTGGGTGGACCCCACGCCGACACCGGCCTGACCGGTCGCAAGATCATCGTCGACACCTATGGGGGCATGGCCCGCCACGGCGGTGGTGCCTTCTCCGGCAAGGACCCGTCCAAGGTCGACCGCTCGGCGGCCTACGCCGCCCGCTGGGTGGCCAAGAACGTGGTGGCCGCCGGCGCCGCCACCCGCTGTGAGGTCCAGGTGGCCTACGCCATCGGCGTCGCCCGTCCCGTGTCGCTGCTGGTCGAGACCTTCGGCACCGAGCAGGCCGACCCGGTCGCCATCGCCAAGGCCGTCGACGAGGTCTTCGACCTGCGCCCCGCCGCCATCGTGCGCGACCTGGAGCTGAAGCGTCCGATCTACCGCAAGACCGCCGCCTACGGTCACTTCGGCCGGGCCGACAAGGACTTCACCTGGGAGGACACGGCCCGGTCCGACGACCTGAAGCAGGCGCTCGGCCTCTGACCGGCGAGCCCGACCCGAAGGACGCCGCCGGCGGGGGTGGTGCGCCGGACGACGGCCGGGCCCGGGTCGTGCGGGTGGTGCCCGACGTCCCGGCCATCCACCGGCGCTTCGACTACGCCGTGCCACCCGCGCTGGCCGCCTCGGTCGGTCTGGGCAGCCGGGTCCGCGTCCCGCTCCACGGTCGCAGGGTGGCGGCGTGGGTCGTGGCCGACGACGTCACACCCGACCCCGGGGTGCACCCGCTCCAGCTGACCGCGTCGAGCGGGTTCGGCCCACCACCCCCGGTGATCGCCCTCGCCGACTGGGCGGCGTGGCGCTGGGCCGGCCCGGTGTCGTCGTTCCTGGGAACGGCGTCGCCGCCCCGGGTCGTGCGGGACCTCGGGCCTGCGCCGTCGCTCCTACCCGCACCCGCGTCGCCCGGCGGCGGCTCGGTGGCGCTGCTCGACGCCGCCCTGGCCGGCGACGGCCCGGCCGTCGTGCGGCTGGCCCCGGCGCTCGACGCGGCCCTTCTGGTACTGGAGCTGGTGAGCCGCACCGGGCCCGACGGGGTCCTGGTCGTCGCCGCCTCTCGGCCACGCGCGGAGCACCTGGCCGCCCGACTGCGCGCGGCAGGTGTGCCGGTGGCGGTGCTGCCGGACGGTTGGGCGACCTCGCGTCGCGGTGGTTGCGTCACCGTGGGGACCCGGGCCGCCGCCTGGGCGCCGATCGAGCACTTGACGGCGGCGGTGGTGCTCGACGCCCACGACGAGGCGCACCGGGAGGAGCGGGCCCCGACGTGGTCCTCGGTCGATGTCGTGCTCGAGCGCGGGCGCCGCGACGGAGCCCCGGTGGTACTCGTCTCGCCCTGCCCGCCGCTCGCCCTCACCGAGGGACGCAACCTCGTGACCACCGACCGCGCCGTGGAGCGCCGGGGGTGGGCGGTGGTCGAGCTGGTGGACCGGACCGGCGACGACCCGCGCACCGGGCTCTTCTCGGAGCGGCTGGTGACCGCGGCCCACGCCGAGTTGGACCGTCCCGACGGCCGTGTGGTCTGCGTGCTGCACCGCACCGGGCGCATCCGGCTCCTGGCCTGCCGGGCCTGTGGCGAGCTGGCCCGGTGCGCCCGCTGCGGCGCCGCCGTCGCCCAGGGCGACACCGGCGGGGAGCTCGCCTGTGGGCGGTGCGGTGAGCGCCGGCCGGTGGTGTGCGCCGTCTGTGACTCGACCCGGCTGAAGGCGCTGCGGATCGGCGTGTCCCGGGCCACTGAGGAGCTGGCGGCGCTCCTCGGCACGCCGGCCGCCGAGGTGACGGCGTCGTCCGTCGGGGACGGGCCCGGTCGGTCCCGCCTCGTGGTCGGCACCGAGGCGGCGCTCCACCGCGTGGACCACGCCGGTCTCGTCGCCTTCCTCGACATCGACCAGCACCTGCTGGCACCCCGGTTCGGAGCGGGTGAGGAGGCACTGGCCGTCCTGGCCCGCGCCTCCCGGGTGGTCGGCGCCCGGGGGGGTGGGGGCCGGGTGCTCGTGCAGACACGCGTGCCCGGGCATGAGGCGCTGGCCGCCGCCGTCCACGCCGACCCCGCCCTGCTCGCCGCGGCCGAGCGCCCGGTGCGGGCCCTGCTCGGCCTTCCGCCGTTCGGCGCCCTCGCCGTCCTGCGCGGCCCGGGGGCGCCCGCGTTCGCCGGGGAACTCTCCCGGGTGGCGGATCTCGAGGTGTCGGCGACGGGGGACGACCGGTACCTGGTGCGGGCCGGGGACCATGCCGCGCTGGCCGACGGCCTGGCCTCGGCCGAGCGCCCGGCCGGGCGCCTGCGTGTCGAGGTCGACGCCACCGACGCCTGACCGGGCAACGGCGGTGGGGCCGGACGCCGACGTGGCGGTCGGGTCCCGACCCGGCTGCCGTACACTGGGACGATGTCCACGTACTCGGTGCGCACCTATGGCGATCCCGTCCTCCGCCAGGTGGCGAAGCCGGTCGACGACGTCGACGGTGCCCTGGTCAAGCTGG
>CAZULR010000385.1:0-2926 GCA_964621235.1 uncultured Acidimicrobiaceae bacterium | reverse complement strand
GCCTTCCAGCTCTTCGTGCCGGCCTGGACGGCGGCGGAGTAGAAGCTGTTGCCCCATCCGGAGGCGCCGAGCCCCCAGAGGTAGAGGACGGCGGTCCCGAGCAGCAGCACCAGGAGCGCGGGACGGACCCAGGCGGGGTCCTCCGGGCGGCCGCGCACGAGGCGACGGCCGAATCCGGGTCGGGGCGCGTCGGTGCCGGGTCCGTCGGCGGGCGGCGGGTCGATCTCCGGTGCCAGGTCCGCCACCGCTCCGGGCGCGGCGTACACGTCCCACCCCGGTGCGTCGACCAGTGCGGTCGGCGCACCGTGCGGGACGGATGGATCGTCGGGGGTCTGGAGGTCGGTCATCGGGCGGTCCTCGTGGGGATGCGGTCGTGGGTGACCGGAGCGGGCAGGGCGGACAGGGGGAACGGGGTGCCGGTCGCGGCGGGCCCACCGACCCGACCGTCGGCGGCGGCCGTGTGGATGCCGAAGCGGGGACGGAAGACCCATGTGCGCAGGATGGTGAAGCGGAAGGCGGCGGCCGCCAGGTTGGCCACCGTGACCGCCACCAATTCGGGTGCGAGGGCGTCGAGCCCGAGGGCCCGGGTGGCGGCGAGGGCCGCCGTGGTGAAGACGAGACTGACCCCGAGGAGGGCACCACCGACTCCCATCCGGCGGGCACGGTCGAGACCGTGGCGAGCGCTGCCGGCCATGCCCCGGTGGGCGGCCGTGTTGCCGAGCCCGCAGGCGACGATGGCGACGGCGTTGGCCGCGTAGCCGCCGATCCAGGGCTCGAGCAGGGCGAAGAGGGCGACGTAGGCGAGGGTGCTGACGAGGCCGACACCGGCGAACCGGAGCAGTTCGTCGGCGAACACCTCGTCGACGATTCCCTCGGATGCGCCGTCCGGCGACCCGGACGTCAGCCGGACACCGCCCGTCGGTGGTGCCCCATGACCCAGGCCGGCGGGCAGCGACCGGCGGGCACGGGTGGCCCGGCGCCGGGCGGTGGGGCCCAGCATGCGGGCGACACCGCACAGGTCGAGCCAGGCGGTGTGGGCGACGGCGACCCGGGAGTCGAGGTCGTCGACCCAGTCGACGGGGACCTCGTGGATGCGGAGTCCGAGGCGCTGTGCGGTCACCAGCACCTCGGTGTCGAAGAACCAGGCCTGGTCCTCGACGAGGGGGAGGACGACGTCGACGGCGTCGCGCCGCATGGCTTTGAAGCCGCACTGGGCGTCGGAGCACGAGGCACCGAGCACGGTGCGGAGCAGCAGGTTGTACGAACGGGAGATGATCTCGCGGCGGGCGCCCCGCACCACGTGGGCGCCGGGGGCGAGCCGGGTGCCGATGGCCACGTCGCTGTGGCCGGTCAACAGGGGGGCGACGAGGGGGAGAAGGGCCTCGAGGCCTGTGGCGAGATCGACGTCCATGTAGGCGACGACGGGGGAGCGGCTGGCCGTCCAGGCCGCCCGGAGCGCCCGTCCACGGCCCTTCCGGTCGAGGCGGAGCGTCCGCACGCCGGGCAGGCTGGCGGCCAGCCCGGTGGCGATCGTCCAGGTGTCGTCGGTGCTGGCGTTGTCGGCCACCGTCACGACGGTCGTCAACGGGAAGGAACGGTCGAGGAAGGACCGGAGCGAGGTGATGCTGGCGGCCAGCTGCTGTGCCTCGTTGTAGACGGGCACGACGATCTCCAGCTGGGGAACCGCACCGGCGCCGGCGCCGTCGGTCGGGGGGAGGGTCGGGTGGCTCATGGGATCACTCTCTTCCTTTCCGATGCAGGCTGCGTGGGAGCTGCCTGTGTGCCACCTGTGAATCGTTCACCGCTCAGGCGGGGCCGGGGGACTTCCGGTCCTGCGGTCCGGCCGGGGCCGAACCCTCGGGGGCTCCGACCGCAACGTCGGGGTACGGCGGTGCCGCCACGGGTGCGGGGCCCGACGGGCCGGACGGCTCCGGTTGCGCCGTCGGTGCCTGGGCCGCACCCAGGGCGGTCGCCGTCTGCGTGGTGCCCGGCAGCGGGGTCGCCGGCTGCACCGGTGGTGCCGCCGGCAGCCGAACGGTGAACGTGGTGCCCCGGCCCGGCGCACTGGTCGCGCTGACCGTGCCCCCGTGGGCGGCCACGATGGCCGAGACGATGGAGAGTCCGAGGCCCGCACCGCCGTGGAGGCGGGATCTGCTCGGATCCGAACGGTAGAAGCGCTCGAAGACGTGGGCCACCTCGTCGGGGGCCATGCCCGGACCGTCGTCGGCCACGACGATCACGGCGCCCGTCCCGTCCGGCTCGACCGAGACCCGCGTGGTCGTCCCCTCGGGGGTGTGGGAGCGCACGTTGCCGAGGAGGTTGTCGACCACCTGGCGCAGGCTGGTGGCGTCCCCGATCACCTCGATGGGTCTGGGCGCACGGAAGGACACTGGCCAGGCCGGCCCGACGGCGGTCGAGGTCTGGACCGCCTGGCCGCAGAGGGCCGTCAGGTCGACGGGGTGGAGCTCCATGGGTCGGCCCTCGTCGAGGCGCGCCAGCAGCAGGAGATCGGCGACGAGGTGCTCCATCCTCCCGGTCTCGGAACGGATCCCGACCATGAGGCGCTCCAGGTCGCCCTTCTGCTCGGAGGCGCCACGCCCGAACAGCTCCGCGTAGGCGCTGATGGCGGCGATGGGCGTGCGCAGCTCATGGGAGGCGTCGCCCACGAAGCGACGCAGGCGGGCGTCGGACTCGAGCAGCCGCTCCTCGGAGGCCACCCGGTCCCGGAAGGCCTCCTCGATCCGACTCAGCATGATGTTGAGCGTGCGGGCCAGGCGGCCGACCTCGGTCCGCTCGTTCTCGCCGGGAACCCGTTCGGTCAGGTTTCCCTCGGCGATCGACTCGGCGGCCGACTCCATGGCGCCGAGCGGTCGGAGGCCGAGGCGCACCAGCCAGTACCCGGCGGCCAGGGCGATGATGACCGCGC
>CAZULR010000384.1:0-2955 GCA_964621235.1 uncultured Acidimicrobiaceae bacterium | reverse complement strand
CCTGGCCACCGCCCAGCAGGCCATCGCCACCGACTGGGTGGCGGCGGCGGCCCGCTACGGCTGATCCACGGGCGGTTGCCCGGTGGGGTCCCCGATGCAACATATGTGCACCGGTGGTGCTACAACGGGGGGTCAGAGGCTGCCGGGCGGGGCCCTACGGACCCGTCCCGGTGCGTTCGCCGGAGGACCGACAGTGATGACAGTGATGATCGAACGGGACCCGGGCGGTCCGAACAGGCGGCGCCTGCCGATCCAGATCGCCAACGAGGCGAAGATGATCCGGGCCACCATCGAGTTGCTGGCCGACCACGAGGTGGGCGAGATCACCAGCCGGATGATCGCCGAGCGGTCGGGCACGGCCACCAACTACATCTCGCGCTACTTCGGCGGGCGCGACGCGCTCCTGGCGGCCACGGCCCAGGAGCTGGGGTGGCGGATCGCCGACGAGATGGACCGCTACGGGGAGCAGCCCGACCTGCAGGAGCCACTGCCCTTCCTCGAGGCCGTGGTGGCCATGCCCGAGGTGGCGCTGTGGTTCAAGCTGTTCCGCTATCTCTCCGCCCGGAACCGCACCACCGCTCGCGAGTCGGGGTCGAGATCGCCCGTGGCCGTCGCCTGTGACGTCGCCGTGGCCCGGATCTTCCGGATCGAAGGGGACGAGGTGCAGTTCTGGTCGAACGTCTTCCTCACCTACATGCTCGGGGGACTGTCGTTCAACGCCCTCCTCGGGACCGACGACGAAGAGGGCGGGAAGGTCCTGGCCCGACTGGGCCGCATCGTCGAGGTCCTGCGCGACGAGCAGATCTCCGTCGACGCCTGACATCGGGGGGTCGACCCGGACTTCGGGCCGACCGTGGCGTCACGAGGCCCGCAGCAACGCCGTCTGGGAGTCCGACCACGTCCGGTCACAGGCCCGGCACCGCCAATTGGTCGCCGAGCCCGACATCAGGCGGGGGTAGACCACCAATTTGGGCACGTCCTGCGCGGCGCAGTAGGGGCACGTCCGGAACGCTTCCGACTCACTCACGATCGCCTCCTCCGACACAACTCGTTTCCTGGTGGATCGGCACCCGGGCGCGAGACTTGAGCGGTCGCGTGGGGATGCCCTCCCCACGGCCGCACGGCATCTACCCTTCTGGCAGCATTCGTGCCGGGCGGAGGGAGCACTCGACCATGGGGGAGCATCGGACCGGTCGGTCCTGGTGGAGACGGGGGGTGGCCGTCGGAGTCCTCCTGACCGCCGCCTGCACAGCGGGAGCGGCACCACGGGCGGTCGCCGCGGTGCCGCTCGGGACACCGGCCTTCTACACGTGGCAGGCCCCCTACGGCGAGTCGACGGCGGGCCAGCGGGTGGTGGCCCTCACCTTCGACGACGGCCCCAGCATCTACACGCCGGGCGTGCTGTCCGTGCTGCAGCAGTACCACGTGCCCGGCACGTTCTTCGAGATCGGCGAGGAGGTCGCCGCCCGCCCGGACCTGACCAGGCTGCTGGCCTCGGCCGGTGAGTCGGTCCAGGACCACACCTGGAACCACCCCGACCTGACCACGATCCCGATCTCGGCCTTCCCCTACCAGATCGACCAGACCCAGAACCTCATCGCCTCGCTCACCGGGACGGCGCCCATCTGCGTCCGGCCCCCCTATGACGCGTTCAACGGCACGGTCCTGAACCAGCTCGCCATCCGCGGGCTCACCACCATGAGCTATTCCGTCGACTCCAGCGACTGGACCCGTCCCGGGGTCCAGGCCATCGTCGACCACGTGGTCGGGGCCGCCTTTCCCGGCGCCGTCATCGGGATGCACGACGGCGGTGGCGACCGCAGCGAGACGGTGGCCGCGCTGCCCCAGATCATCACCGACCTCGAGGCCCGCGGCTACAGCTTCGTCTCGCTGTGCGCCCCGCCCGCACCGCCTCCTCCCCCACCGCCGCAGACCAGCGCGGTCTACAGCTTCGGGTCGGCGCCGGCCCCGGGGGCCGCCATCACCTCCCAGGTGGCCTTCAGCGGGGTGGCATACGACCCCACCTCGGGGGGCTACTGGCTGAACGCGCGCGACGGCGGGATCTTCGCCTTCGCCGGCGCGGGCTTCTTCGGCTCGCTCCCCGGGCTGGGCATCACCCCCGCCGCGCCCATGACGGCCCTGGCGGCCACGCACGGCGGCCAGGGCTACTGGCAGGCGGCCTCGGACGGCGGGGTGTTCGCGTTCGGCAGCGCCGGCTTCTTCGGGTCGATGGGGGGCAGGCCGCTCAACCGACCGGTGGTCGGGATCGCCGGGGCACCGGACGGCCAGGGGTACTGGGAGGTGGCCTCGGACGGCGGGGTGTTCGCGTTCGGCAGCGCCGGCTACTACGGCTCGATGGGTGGCAGGCCGCTCAACCAGCCGGTGGTCGGGATCGCCGCCACGCCCGACGGCAAGGGGTACTGGGAGGTGGCTTCCGACGGCGGCGTCTTCGCCTTCGGCGACGCCACCTTCCACGGCTCGATGGGCGGCACGGTTCTCAACGAGCCGGTGACCGGCATCGCCACCGACCCGGCCACGGGCGGTTACTGGATGGTCGCCCAGGACGGCGGGGTCTTCGCCTTCGACGCCCCCTTCTACGGCTCACGGGGCGGGGCCGGAGGGCCGGACCGCTTCTTCGGCATCACCACCACGGCCGGCGGCGCCGGCTACCTGCTGGCCGCCCAGCACGACGCGTCGTAGCGGGTCACCGCCCGGACGGGTTGGCCGCACACCAGGCGGCCAGGGCGACCGCCTCCCGCCCGAGCTGGGTCGTGAGGCCGCCGAGGATGGCCCGCTCCGCGGCGCGGGCGACCAGGGGCACCCGCACGTCGAGCCGGCCCGCCACGGTCTCGAGCGTGCCCCCGTCGGACTCGTCGAGCGCCAGTGAACCGTCACAGTGCAGCATGCCCACGTAGTGGTCCGGGACCACCACCAGCGTGCCCCGGTGGGTGGCGG
>CAZULR010000383.1:0-2973 GCA_964621235.1 uncultured Acidimicrobiaceae bacterium | reverse complement strand
TTCATGAGCTCGAGGGTCTGGGCCACGAGCGACTCGAGCAGCTCGGCCGTCTCGGACAGGGCCCGGCGGATGCGGTCCCCGCCCATGATGGGATAGCCGTGCCCCGGCAGGAGCACCTCGGGGCCGGCGGCCCCGTCGTCGTACAGCGCGAGCATCCGCCGCAGGGCCTCGGCCCATTCGAGGGGATAGCGCTGGACCTTCTGCGGGTTGCCGGCGTTGGGCGACGCCCAGATGAACAGGTCGCCGGTGCACAGCACGCGTGGCGCGGGGAACCAGGTCCAGGCATGGTCGTCGGTCTCGCCGCGGGCGTGGTGGAGTTCGGCCCGCACGCCCCCGACGTCGAGGTCGAGCCGGTCGCGGAAGGTGCGGTCCGGATAGCGGTACCGGGTGGGCCACTCGAGGTCGTCGACGCCGAACTGCCGGCGGTTGACGACGGTGTTGTACCCGGCGGTCCGCACGTAGCGGTCGAACCGGGCGGCCACGGCCTCGTGGGCCACGACCTGGGGTGCCGGCCAGCCCGCGGCCTCGGCGTCGGCCTCCCAGCGGTGGACGCCGAAGACGTGGTCGATGTGCCCGTGGGAGTAGACGGCGGTGTGGAGGGGCGCTCCCGACCAGGAGCGCAGGGTCCGGTGGACCTGCCCCGACAGGAACGGGCTGCCCACGTCGACGAGCACGAGGCCCTCGCCGGTGGAGACGGCGGCCACGTTGGCGAACGAGGGCACGAAGGCCACGCCGTCGGCCACCTCCGCCATCCCCCCGCCGGGGACCATGGGGTCGATGCCCGATCCGTCGGTCGCCACGTCCCCGGCCCACAGCCGTTCGGCGACGGCCAGCACGTCGTCGGCTCCCGTCATCGGCGCACCCCTCCCATCAGCGCACGCCTGTCATCAGCGCACGTCCCCGGCTCCGGATCCGCTCAGGACCGGTCGGCGGCATCGGGGGGCGGCTTGGGCCCGGCCAGCTTCCCGGCCAGGCGCCCGGCCCCGCGGAGGGTGCGTCTGACGCCGTCCTCGACCGTCGGCCCGTGCTCGTCCACGGCCCGTCTGCCGGCGGCGGCGGCCGCACCCGTGGTGCGTCCGGCCTTGCGCAGCGCCGAGTCGACTGCGGGTTCCGTCCGACCGGTCTCGGCCCGGTCCGACGGCGGGGGCGTGACCGTGGCGGTGGCGTCGATGACCTCGCCCCCGCGCGGACCTCCCCGGCGCCTGCGTCCCCGCCCGCCCGTGACCATCGTGCGGGACGCCAGCACCAGGAGGGCCACGACGGCCGCTCCGATCACCAGGAGTCCCTCGACGTCGGGACGCAGCGCGGCGACGGCGCAGCCGGCGGCCAGCACGACGGCCAGCGCCATGACCAGGATGCGGTGGAGGCGACGACCGCACACCCGGGCCACCCCGAGGGGGCCGTCGGCGGTGACGGCCAGGACGAACAGCGCCGCGCCACCGGCGACGAGGAGCCCGCTCCGCGCCACGTGGACCGACTGGGTGACGAGGAGGAAGGCGACCCCGAGTTCCAGGACCTGCAGGGCCCAGAACGGGAGCTGCCAGCGGGTACCGGCATCGGCGGCACGACCCTGGGGTGCGGCGTCGGCACCGACGTCCGACGGCACGGTGCGGGGGCGCTCAGGGAGTGGTGCCGGCGGAGCCGTCCGCGGCAGGCGGAGCGGGTGCCGGGGCCGCGGCCTGCGGCGCCTCGTTCAGCGGGGCGGCCGGGGCGGCGGCGTTCTTGCCGGTGCCCGCCTCGCCGTTCGCGCCCTCGTCGAGCCCCTTCTTGAACTCCTTCTGGGCCGACCCCAGCGAGCGGGCCAGCTTGGGGATCTGGGTCGACCCGAACAGGACGACGGCGATGACGATCAGGACGATGATGCCCTGTTCGCCGAAGAGTTCTGCTGGGGGGGTGAACGGCATGACACTGGCTCCCTTGTCGACTGCACCCCAAGGTTAGACGTGCACGGGATGCCCTGCCGCGCGGTTCGACACCGAGGTGCCTGGCGGATGTCGGCGATCAGCCGGCCAGGAGGACGCCCAGGCACAGTGCGACCACCGATGCCACTCCACCGATGGACCCCCAGACGGCCAGCCCGACCTTGGACGACGAGCGCTGGTGGAGGAACACGGCGACCCCGGCGATGACCACGAAGACGATCTTGATGATCAGCACGGCCTTCCAGGCCGACGTGGCGTCCTTCGGCTGGACGGCGCTGATGTTCCAGAAGCCGGTGATCACCAGGACGGCGAAGGCCGGCCACATGAGGCGGCTGAAGGCCCGGGCCACCTTCTTCGGGGCGTCCTCGCCGAAGGTGCGGATGGTGGGCAGCAGGCCGGCCACCACGAACTGCCCGCCGACCCAGATGGTGGCGGCCAGGACGTGGAGGATCAGGCGGAAGCCGTCGAGCCCCGGGGCCAGTGTGGGCCCGGCGTCGGCGACGAGGTGCAGGGGGCTCACGGGGGTGCGGCTACTTGCCGGTCCAGTTGGGCTCGCGCTTCTCGGCGAAGGCGACCGCGCCCTCCATGGCGTCGGCCGACCGGCCGATCTCCCCGAAGACGGCGTCGTTGACGGCCCAGGCCTCGTCCTCGGACAGCTCGGCGGCCTGCTTCATGACCTGCTTGGAGAGCCGGACGGCCAGTGGGGCGTTCTTGGCGATCCGCCCGGCGAGGGCGAGGGCCTCGTCCATCAGCCGGTCGGCCGGGACGACCCGGTTCACCAGGCCGATCTGCAGGGCCCGGACGGCGTCGATGGGCTCACCGGTCAGGGCGAGCTCGAGGGCGATGGCCTGGGGCAGTCGCTTGGGCAGCCGGATCAGGCCACCGGCACCGGCCACCAGGCCGCGTGCGACCTCGGGGATGCCGAACTTGGCGTGGTCCGCCGCCACGACGAGGTCGCAGCTCAGCATGATCTCGCAGCCACCGGCGAGCGCCGAGCCGTTGCAGGCGGCGATGAGCACCTTCGGGAAGTCCCGCTTGGTGATGCCGCCGA
>CAZULR010000382.1:0-2974 GCA_964621235.1 uncultured Acidimicrobiaceae bacterium | reverse complement strand
GCCACGTGCCGGTTCTCCTGGCGATCGAGCAGGACCTCGTCGGCCCGGTCGAAGACCGACGGATCCCGGTTCGCCGCCGGGAAGCTCAGCAGCAACTTGTCCCCCTGTCGCATGGGGCAGCCGTGGAACTCGACGTCCTGGGTGACGGCGCGGGCCATGGTGACCGGTGCGTAGGCGCGGAGGAGCTCCTCGACGGCCGTGTCCATCAGGTCCGGTTCGGCCACCAGGCGCTCGCGATCACGATCGTGCGTCGCCAGGTGCCAGAGGGACGAACCGATGGCGCTCCAGGTGGTGTCGATGCCGGCGATCATCGTGAGGATCGCCATGCCCAGGATCACCATGTCGTCGACCGGTTCACCCTCCACGTCGGTGTGGAGGAGGTAGGTCAGGAGGTCGGCGCCGTCGTGGTCCCGGCGCTCGTTGATGCGGTCCCACAGGTAGTACCCGATCCCGAACATCCCCCGCTCGACACGCTGGGGGTCGTCGGCGAACTCGAGCACGTCCCGGACCCAGCCGGTGAAGGTGTCGGCGAGTTCCTCGGGAATGCCGAGGATCGCACCGATCACCCGCACCGGGATCTGTTGGGCGTACTCGGACGCGGCATCCGCCCGACCGTGCTCCAGGTGCGCCTCGCTCAGCGACCCGCAGAGCGCCCTGGTCATCGGTTCGTACGTGGCCACCCTCGTGTGGGAGAACCAGGGGAGGAGGAGTCGACGGGTCCACGTGTGCAGTGGTGGGTCCGAGGTGATCGGCGGCAGACCGTAGGTCAGGATCGGACTCTCGTCCTCCTCGACGGAGTCGATCACGCTGGTGTTGGAGGAGCTGAAGTGCTCGACGTCCTTGGCCAGGGCGGTGACGTCGGCGTACGTCGTCGGGAGCCACGCCCGACCCCGGCGGTCGGTGTGCGCGATCGGGCAGACCCGGCGCAGCTCGTCCCAGACGGGGAAGGGGTCGCGGACGTAGGAGTCGTCGAGGACGTCGAAATCCGTCGTCCAGTCGGTCACCGGTTCCGGATCGGTGCTCGCCACGTTCCGCCTCCTCTGGCCATGTCCAGGTAGCCCGACCGCACGCCCGGGGCCGATGTGCCTTTGTGAGAATCCAACCGTAGGCGAATCGGGTGTGTCCCGCGCCGGGGTGACGGCGACGACGCGATGCCGTCGGGACCGTCGTCGTGTCGCCCGCCGACCACGACCACCGGGGCCGCAGGGGCCCGAGCGGCGATGGCCCTGGCGTGGGGGGTGGAAGACACCTCGAGGATCCCGATCCGCTGGCCGCAGCCCCGGCCCGCGGGTGGGTGCCATAGTGACGGCATGTCGGCGACGGGACCCCGCAATGATCCGGAGCACCGGGAGCTGGCCCGCCTGATCGGCGAACGGTGCCGCCTGTCGGGCAGGTTCACCCTCCGCTCGGGTCGAGCGTCGTCCGTGTACTTCGACAAGTACCTGTTCGAGGCCGACCCGGAGCTCCTGGGCCGGATCGCCGAGCATGCGGCCCGGCTGGTCCCGGCGGGCACGGAGGTCCTCGCCGGATTGGAGCTGGGCGGCGTACCCGTGGCTACGGCCCTGTCGCTGGCGACGGGGCTTCCGGTGGCGTTCGTTCGCAAGGAGGCCAAGGCGTACGGGACCGCACGGCTGGCGGAGGGCGCACCGATCGAGGGCAGGCGGACCCTGGTGGTCGAGGACGTGATCACCACCGGCGGCCAGGTGGCGACGTCGACCGCAGAACTCCGTTCCCGGGGTGCACTCGTCGACGCCGCCTTGTGCATCATCGACCGGAGCGGTGGGACGCATCCCGCGCTTGACGCGCTGGGCTGCCGGGTCCTCTCGTTGCTGACCGGGGCGGAACTCGGTTGATCCCGCCGGTCCTACCGGACCGGACCCGGCCACCGATCCGGCCACCGATCCGCCAACCGACCGGCGCGGGCTTCAGGGGTGGCAGGTGGCGTCAGGTCGAGATGACGAGCCGGTAGCCGGCGTCGGTCACCCCGGCACCGACGGACGCTCCGTGCTGATCCTGCCAGCGCCCGGAGGCGAGGTCGTGCTCCAGCCGCGCCATGGCGTCGGTGACGGTCTCCGAGGGGAGTCGGGCGATTCCGGAGATGCCGGCCCGCACGGCCGGATCCAGATAGGCCTCGGGACGGGCCCAGTAGGCGTGGCAGAAGCCGTCGAGGCAGTCGGCGGGCACCGGCACGACCGCCACCGACCCGCCGCCCAGGGCGCGGGCGATCTCCTCGGGCGCCGGGACGTCACCGTCGAGTTCCAGCATCTCGGGGAGGTACTCGGTGACGAGCCACTGTCGGCTGTGCACGACGTGGTCGAAGGTGAGGACGACCACCGGACCGGCGGCCAACCGGCGGAGTTCCGCGAGCCCGGCGGCGGGGTCCGTCCAGTGGTGGACGGTGAGGACGGCCATGGCCCCGTCGAACGCGCCCGGGGGGAACGGCAGGTGTTCGGCCGTCGCGCGGACGACCGGCGCGGCGCCGGGTGCCCGCTGACGGACCATGGCGCCAGACGGCTCCACGGCGACCACCAGGCGGTCCGCGGGTTCGTAGTTGCCTGTGCCGGCACCCACGTTGACGACGGTCCGCGCGTCCCCGAGGGCATGGTCGAGCTGGCGTGCGATCCGGGGGTCGGGCCGGCGGGTCGTGGCATACCCCTCGCCGATCCTGTCGTAGCGCGGAACACCGGCCATCGGACGAGAGTAGGCCAGCGGACCCTCCTGCGGTCACCGAGTGACCGGTCGATCCCTGCCGGCCAGCTGCTGTCCGCGCTGGCGGAGGCACGGGGGCCGGAGCGCGCGTACCGGCAGTGGTGGCCCACGTCACACTCGGTGCGCTGGGACGTCGGGGCACTCCGCTACTCCGTCGCGCGGTGCTACGTATGACGTAGTAAAGTGGCGCCATGACCATCTCCCCCGGTTCGGCACTCCGCAGGCCCAACGACCCACCGCTGCTGATCCTCACCAGCCTGGCGGC
>CAZULR010000381.1:0-2982 GCA_964621235.1 uncultured Acidimicrobiaceae bacterium | reverse complement strand
TCAGTCGGCGCCGGCTGACCCGCCGAACCCGTCCCAGGCGGACGCTTCCATCGCATCCGGGTCGAAGGACGTGGCGTCGGCGGCATCGGAGCGCGACAGGTCCTGTCCGCCGACGGCTGCGTCCTCGTCGAGTTCGCGCAGGTCACCCGGATAGGGGGTGTCCGGTGGGGGATCGTTCGCCTCGACTCTGCCGTCCCGGACGAGCGCCGTCGGCGCCCCGTCGGAGAACCAGCGGGCGGCGTGGACTCCGTAGGGGTCGACGTACCAGCCTTCCGCTGTCATCGGACCGCCCCGCCTCCGTTCGTCACCGGGCTGCCTCCTCGGCGGGTCTCCACTGCGAGTGTACGGGCCTGCACCTCTGGGACCCCCGACGCGCGTCGGTGCCGCGGTTGACCCCACCGGTGGGTCGGGGACCTCCGCCGGGTCCGCTCCGACCGGGCGTCGGTGAGTAGGGCCTAGGGTGGGAGGAGAACCACACGGTGCCGACCAGGTGTCGTCCGGATTCACCCGAGTCGGCCGCCCTTCCTGAGCAGTACGGGGGCCGCGAGGAGAGCCATGGCTCCAGACGGCGAGATGCACACAGGCGGCCAACTCGATCAGAACCACACTCCGGAGACGAACGGCCGGATGTCGGTCTGTCGACGTTGCGGGTCCATGACCGATGGTGCGGACGGTGCGCACCACATGCCGTCCGAACGGCAGATCGCCCGCATCCGCGAGTGGCTGGTCGCGGACTCCAGGAAGTTGGACATCAAGCGCGCCCTCGAGGCCCGTGGAGGATGAGCGCCTAGTGGCGGCCGAACCGACGAAAAGGGCCGGGAACGACGTCGAGGCAGTCGGCCACGCGGAGCACGACGTCTGCCCCAGGTGCGGCAGCGCGGAGATCGGCACCGCGTTCAGTCGGGCCGACGCCGCGGCCGATCCCGTGTGGGAGTGCCATTGCTCGGAGTGCCGCTTCCGGTGGTCGGTCAACCCGTAGCGGCACACGATAGGTCGTGAGGTGTGCTGCGCCGGGGGCACAGTGGGCGCTTCCTCCGTGAACCGTCCCCACCTGACGCCTCCCGACCGGCCGCCGGCACACCTCTTCTCGATCACCCGGCGGGTGGCCACTCGTAGCAGATGTCGGGAGCGCCCTCCTCGTTGTCGCCCAGCGTGCTGGCGATGGCGACGAATCCGTGTGCCTCGTAGAAGCGGCGCGCCTCCCGATTGCTCTGGAACGTCCAGAGCTTGAGGCCATCCGGCCGGAGACTCTTCGCATGCCCGAGCAACGCGCCCCCGAAGCCTCGGCCGGTCGACTCGGGGTCGACGTAGAGCTGGTCGATCCACTCGTGGTCCAGAACAAGGAGAGCGATCACCCCACCCTGACGGTCGACCATCCAGACGTCGCCGGACGGAACGATCTCTTCCGTGAACCACCGGTGAACGTCCTCATCGGCGTGGACGGTGGGAGGGATCGACGGAACGGACGCAGCCCGAGAGCGGAGCCACAGGGCGGCGAGTGGACCCGCGTCCGCGGGAAGGGCCCGGCGAATCTCCATGACACATCTTGTCCCCGGCACCGCGGTGACGGGTGGGGCACCTCCGTTGCCGAATCGTGAGGGGTGGATGCTCGTCGACGTCGGGACTGGACGGACATCGACGGGCCCGGGAAGGGTCGCGACCTCGGCGGCGTGGACGTATCGTCGTGCCGGCCCGGACCCGCTACCGTGGACCCATGAGCGGTCCACGGGTCCCCGGTGGGGTGGTGCACGACCTTCCTCCCGACCTGCGACGGGCGCTCGTCGGCAATTCGACGGCGCTCGAGGCGTGGAAGGACATCACGCCGTTGGCCCGCAACGAGTTCGTCTGCTGGGTGGAGGACGCCAAGCAGCAGACGACCCGGGAGCGCCGGATCCGACGCACCCAGGAGGAGCTCGAGGATGGCAGGCGTCGACCCTGCTGCTGGCCGGGGTGTTCGCACCGCGAGCGCACCGGTCGCTGACCGGGCCGCGTGGCCTCGTCGGTCCCAGGGGGTGACGGTGGGGCCGTGCTCCTGATCGACGCGGCCAACGTGGTCGGGTCCCGTCCGACCGGTTGGTGGCGGGATCGTCCGGGGGCTGCCCGCGACCTCGTCGATCGGGTCCGCTCGGCCGTGGGGGACGGACGGATCGTCGGACCCGTCGTGGTCGTCCTCGAAGGTGCGGCGCGGCGGGGCGTCGACTCGGGGACGGCGGACGGCGTGACCGTCGTCCATGCGGCCGGGAGCGGGGACGACGCGCTCCTCGACGTCGCCGCGGACACCTCGGGACCGGTGACGCTGGTCTCTGCGGACCGGGCACTGTCCCGGGAGGCCCGGACGCTGGGGTCCTCGGTGGAGCGGCCCGGTTGGTTGCTGGGCCTGCTGGACGAGTAGTCCCCGGCCCGATGCCGTCGTGGCCCAGGGGTCGGGTACCGGTGTCTCCCGCCTCGCCGCATATGCTCGGCTCGTGCCCTCGTGGAAGGTGTTCGAGGAGGCGGAGCCGGAGTTCGCGGCGCGGGCCCGACGTCTGCTGGACGCCGGCCGGCACAAGACGATCGCCACCCTGCGTGCCGACGGGTCCCCACGGATCTCCGGGATCGAGTGCGAGTTCGCCGACGGAGACCTCCGGTTCGGATCGATGACCGGTGCACGCAAGGGGGCGGACCTCGAACGCGACCCCCGTTTTGCACTCCACGGCCCGACCTTCCATCCGGAGGAGGGCAAGGAGGGTGACTGGCCGGGCGAGGCGAAGGTCGCGGGACGTGCCGTCCGCGTCGGCCCGGTTACGCCGCCCGGGGGCGACGGGTCCGACGGTGACCTGTTCACGGCCGACGTCACCGAGATCGTCATCACGGGCCTCGACGCCACGGCCTCCAAGCTGGTCATCGAGTCGTGGACACCTGATGGAGGACTGCGGCGCGTCGAGCGAGACTAGGTGATCGACAGGGCCGCCTGTCCGGCGGGTGTGCGCTCGCTCCGCACCG
>CAZULR010000380.1:0-2995 GCA_964621235.1 uncultured Acidimicrobiaceae bacterium | reverse complement strand
GCGGTGCGGCAGCCGCGGAACACGTCGGCGTCGCGTCCGAGGTGGTTGAAGAGTTCCTGGGAGAGCGCCTGCTTGGTGGCCACGTAGTCGAGGAACCGGTGGAGCCAGGCCACAAGGGCCTCCCACGGCGGGTCGTCCATGAGGTCCTCGGCGGTGCGGCACACCGCCTCCACCTCCTCCACGTAGACGGCCTCGAGCAGATCCTGGCGGGTGGGGAAGTTCCGGTAGAGGGTGCCGATGCCCACCCCGGCGCGCCGGGCGACCTCCTCCAGGGACGCCGAGCCGCCCTCCTCGGTGAAGGCGTCGCGGGCGGCGGCGATCAGCTTGTCGTAGTTGCGGCGCGCATCGGCCCGCTTCGGTCGCTGGGACCGGACGTCCGGGATCGTCTCTGCGCTGGTCATCGCTCAATTCCCTGCCTGGGGTTGCAAAGCGGAGGTACCCTCCGTATACTAACCGGAGAGATCCTCCGGTAATTACTGGAGGCAACCTCCAGTTTATCGGCACCTCCCGCCCTCGTCGAACGGAGCCACTCCATGTCCACCACTCTGGCCCAACGCGCCCCTGCGGCGGGGCGACCCTCGGGAACGGGGCGGCGCTCGCCACACCCGGCACTGGTCCTGTCCATCATCCTCACCACATACCTCATGATCATCCTCGATGCGACGATCATCATCACCGCACTCCCCAAGATCCACCGGGCGCTCGGGTTCTCGACCACGGACCTGTCCTGGGTGCAGAGCGCCTACACGCTCACCTTCGGCGGGTTCCTGCTGCTCGGGGCCCGCGCCGGCGACCTGCTCGGACGGCGCCGCGTCTTCGTCGTCGGGATCGCCCTGTTCACGTCAGCGTCGCTGCTCGGTGGCCTCGCCCAGTCGTCATCCTGGCTGCTCGCCGCCCGGGCACTCCAGGGGATCGGTGCCGCGATCGCCGCGCCCTCCACCCTCGCCCTCCTCCAGATCAGCTTCCGCGAGGGTCCCGAGCGGGCCCGGGCCATCGGCGCGTACAGCGCGGTGGCCGGCGGGGGAGGGAGCGTCGGCCTCGTGCTCGGCGGGATGCTGACCAGCTGGGTGTCGTGGCGGTGGGCGCTCTTCATCAACGTGCCCATCGGCCTGGTGCTCGTCGTCCTCGCCCCCCGGTTCCTGCCGGAATCGCCACGTCGACAGGGCCACTTCGACCTGCCCGGCGCCGCCACCTCCACACTCGGCATGACCGCGCTGGTCTACGGCTTCGTGCGGGCGGCCTCGGCGGGGTGGTCGGACCCCGTGACGGTCCTGTCCTTCGTCGTCGGCGTCGCGCTGCTCGTGGCGTTCGTGGCGAACGAGCGCCGGGCCGAGCAGCCCATCACCCCGCTCCACCTGTTCGCCAGTCGCGAGCGGGCCGGCTCCTACGGGGTCCGGGTGCTCGTCGTCAGCGGGATGTTCGCCATGTTCTTCTTCCTCACCCAGTACTTCCAGGGCGTGCTCGGCTACAGCGCCCTCCAGGCCGGGTTCGCCTTCCTGCCCGTCACGGCCGTCATGTTCGTGGCGGCCAGGCTGGCCCCGCGCATCGGACCTCGGGTGGGGAATATGCGCCTGCTGGCTGCGGGGGTGTCGGTGGCACTGGTCGGCATGGTGCTGCTGAGCCGCATCACGCCCGACTCCCACTACTTCCCGATGATCGCCGTGCCCATGCTGCTGCTCGGGACCGGGATCGGCACGGCACTGACGCCGCTCACGACCGCCGGCGTCGCCGGTGTGGCCCCCGAGGACGCCGGCGCCGCCTCAGGCCTGGTGAACGTGGCCCAGCAGCTCGGGGCGTCGCTCGGCCTCGGCATCCTGGTCACCGTGTTCGCCGCGGCCAGTCACACGCCGGCCCACCCCGCGCCGCACACGTCGGCCGCCCGGGCCGCCGACGCCGCCCTGGCCCACGAGGTGGCGTCCGCACTCCGGGGGTCGGCGCTCTTCCTGGCGCTGGCCCTGGTGGTGGTCGTCACCGTGATGTGGCGTCCGGCGGCGAGAGCCGAGCAGGCCGAGGCGTCGGCCCTCGCGACGGCCGTGGCGCTCGAGGACTGACGGGTCTGGCCGGGTCGTCCCGTCGTCGACGGGTGCCGTGGCCCGCACGGCTTCGGTCAGCGGGGCCGGGCGTAGGCGGTCAGCGCCGCCAGCTGGTCCTCGGTGCCCACGCCGATCAGCACGTCGCCGGCGTTGACCCTCGCCTCCGGCGACGGGTTCGGCGTGAAGGTGCCGTCGGGGCGCCGGATGGCGAGCACCAGGCAGCCGGTCCGGTCGTGGACCTGGGTCGACCGCAGAGTCTCGCCCGCCAGGGGCGAGTCGGTGCCGACCGCCAGTTCCTCCAGGCGGAATTCGAGCGTCCCGTCGTGCATGACCACGTCGACGAAGTCGACGACGTGGGGCTGGGTGACGAAGGCGGCCATGCGGTCGCCCCCGAGGCGTTGGGGGTTCACGACCCGGTCGGCCCCGACCCGGAGCAGCTTGGCCTCGGAGGACTCGCCCCGGGCCCGGGCGATCACATGGATCGTCGGGTTGAAGGACCGGCTGGCCACCGTCACGAACAGGTTGTCGGCGTCGGTGTCGAGGGCGGCGATCAGGGTGCCGGCCCGCTCGACACCGGCGCGCAGCAGGGTCTCGTCGTCGGTGACGTCGCCGACCACGATCGGGAGCCCGAGCGACCCGATCCGGCCGGGGTCGCGGTCCACCACCACGATCTGCTGGTCGGCGTTGCCCAGGTAGCGCGCCACCTCCCGGCCCACACGGCCCCAGCCGCAGATCACCACGTGTCCCTGCATGGCCGCGATGTCCCGGTCCATTCGTCGCCTCCTGATCAGTTCCCGCATGTGTCCGTCGATGAGCAGCTCGAGTGTCACGGTGAAGGTGTAGAGCGCCGTGCCCACCCCGAACAGGATGAGGAAGACGGTGAAGGCCTTCACCCCGGTCCCGATCGGGTGGGGGAAGCCGTAGCCCACCGTCGACACGGTGACCACCGACTGGTAGACGGC
>CAZULR010000379.1:0-2997 GCA_964621235.1 uncultured Acidimicrobiaceae bacterium | reverse complement strand
AGAGTCCCTTGCCGTCGGCCAGCGCCGCCGGGAAGGACTCGCCGGAGAAGTCGACGGACTGTCCCTCGGGGATGTAGTCGAAGATCTCGGGCTCGAGCACGTAGATCCCGGTGTTGATGGTGTCGCTGAAGACCTGGCCCCAGGTCGGCTTCTCGAGGAACCGCTCGATCGACCCGTCCTCGTTGGTGATCACGATGCCGAACTCGAGCGGGTTCTCGACGGCCTTGAGCGCCAGGGTGGCGAGCCCGCCGTGGGCATCGTGGAAGTCCACGACGGCACCGAGGTCGATGTCGGTCAGCACGTCGCCGCTGATCACGAGGAACCGCTCGTCGAGCTCGTCCTTGGCGTTGCGGACGGAGCCGGCGGTCCCCAGCGGCGTGGACTCCGTGGCGTAGACCATCCGGACACCGAACTCGGAGCCGTCGCCGAAGTAGGTGCGGATGGCGTTGGCCATGAAGGCCACCGTGACCACGATGTCCTCGAACCCGTGGGTGCGCAGCAGGTTCACCACATGCTCCATCATCGGGATGTTGGCCATCGGCAGCATCGGCTTGGGCTGGTTGGAGGTCAACGGGCGCAGTCGGGTGCCCTCGCCGCCGGCCATGATCACTGCCTTCATCTGCTCATCCCCATCTTGTCGGTCTCATCGATCTCGTCCCGTCGCCGTCACGGCGTCGGCGCCGCGTCGTGGTGGCGGCCGGCGGCCAGGGCCCGACGGGCCACCGGCACGTAGGAGGCCGCAGCCACCCAGGCCAGGGTCAGCCCCAACCCGCCGATGATCCAGGCGGCCACCCGCAGCACCTGCTGCCACCCGGCGGAGCCGTCGCTGACCAGGAAGAGCGGATAGGCCGTCATGAGGGCGAACGTGCCCGCCTTGCCCACCCACAGCACGTCGATGCGGGCCGCGCCCAGAGAGGCCAGCAGCAGGACGGCGCCGGACACCACCACCTCGCGGGCCAGGGTCGCCACGCCGAACCAGATGGGCACGGCGCCGTGGATCATGATTGTCAGCACGGCGGTCAGCACCAGCACTCGGTCGGCCACCGGGTCGAGGACCTTGCCCAGGGTCGTGACCTGGTGGAACCGGCGGGCGATGTAGCCGTCCACCCAGTCCGTGGCGCCGAGCGCCGCCAGGACCAGCGCGGCCCAGGTCTGCTGGTGGGCGCCGAAGAGCAGCCAGACGTAGACGGGGACGCAGGCCAACCGCACGAAGGTGACGACGTTGGGGACGGTCCAGATCCGGTCGAGGCCGGGGTCGGCGGCGTCGGCGTCCGCCGCCACCCCACGCCGTTCATCAACGCCATCCACGGCCCGAGTCTACGAGCACGCCCGGTGGGCCCGGGACATCGCCCCCGGGGCTCGACACGTCGGGAGGCGGCGCCGCTCCTGCCCCCCTTCCGGGCACCCGGTGCGCAAGACTGGGTGGCGTGTCGGGCATCCGCGGAGTCGATCGCGCCATCGGCGCGGTACTGCTGCTCGTCCTGGCCGGCCTGGTCGGCCTCGGCGTGGCCGACAACCGCGCCTCACCGGCGGCCGCCCCCCTGTCGGGACCGACGGCACTCGCCACCTCCCCCACGGCCACACCGGTGTCGACGGTGCCCAGCGGCGCGGTCGCCACCGCCCCCACCGCGAGCACGACGACCACGACGACCGCGCCGGTACCGGTGCCCGGTCCGGTGACGGCGGTGGGCGACTCGATCATGCTCGACATCCAGCCCGAGCTGACCACCGACCTGCCCGACGTGACCGTCGACGGCCTGGTGAGCCGCCAGTTCGAGGCCGGCATCGGGGTGGTCCAGGCCGATCGGGCCGCCGGCACCCTCGGCCGGGTGCTCGTGGTCGAGCTCGGCACCAACGGAACGGTGACCTCGTCCGACGTCGACTCGATGATGCAGGCGGCCCAGGGGGTGGCGCGGGTGGTCTTCGTCAACGTCTGCGTCCCCCGCGACTGGGCCGCCGGCGACAACGCCGTGCTCGCCGCCGGCGTGGCCCGCTATCCCGGGGTGGCCGTCCTCGCCGACTGGAACGCCCTGGCCACCCCGCATCCCGAGTGGTTCACGGCCGACCAGGTCCACCTGAACCCGACCGGGGCGGCCGCGCTGGCCGCGCTCATCGCCCGCTCGGCCTGAACCGGAGGGTCGGGGGGGTTCGCCGTCGCTCCGGGGCGGGTGTGGTAGTCAGTCCCCATGCCCCGCTTCGCTCCGTTCGCCGGACTCCGGTACGACCCGACCCGGGTCGAGCTGGCCAAGGTGACCGCCCCGCCCTATGACGTGGTCGGGCCCACCGAGCGGGCCGCACTCGCCGCCCGCCACAGTGCGAACGCCATCCTCGTCGAGCTCCCTGAGCCCGACCCGCGCTCGGGGAGCGACCGGTACGCGGCCGCCGCCGCCCGCCTCGGGGCGTGGCGCTCCGACGGCATCCTCCTCCGGGACCCGGTGCCCGCCTTCTACCCCTACCGGATGACCGATACCGACGGCTCGGTCACCATCGGCGTGGTCGGTGAGCTCGGGATCGAGCCGGACAGCGTCGAGGAGGTGCTCCCCCATGAGGAGACGCTGCCCAAGGCCAGGAGCGACCGGCTCGAACTGCTGACGGCCACGCGGACGAACCTCTCCCCCATCTGGGGCCTCTCACTGGCCTCGGGGCTGACCGGGCTGCTCGACACCGGCGGCACCCCCGCGGCGACAGCCACCGACGACGACGGCGTGGTGCACGAGCTCTGGGTCGTCGACGACCCCGCCGCGGTCTCGGCCATCGCCGACGTGGTCGGCTCGGCTCCCGTGGTCGTGGCCGATGGACACCACCGCCTGGCCACCGCCTCCACCTACCGGGAAGGAGCAGGCGCCGGATCCCCCGGGGCGGACGGCGTCCTGGCGCTCGTGGTCGAGCTGGCCGACGACACCCTGTCGGTCGGGCCCATTCACCGACTGCTGACCGGACTTCCCGACGGGCTCGACCTGGTGGATGCCTTCGCCTCGTGGTTCGACGTGGCCCGGG
>CAZULR010000378.1:0-2998 GCA_964621235.1 uncultured Acidimicrobiaceae bacterium | reverse complement strand
GTGGAGCGCAAGGACCGGGAGGTGGGGCCCGACGCACCCCGACGCGAGCGGCTCTTCGCCGCGGCGTCGGCGCGGGGTGTGCCGCTGCGCACCATCCTGACGGTCGACCTGGTGGTGATCGCCACCTGGGTGCTGTACCGGCTCCTCGGCCGGCTGCGCGAGGTCATCCTGTGGATACTCATCGCCGCGTTCATCTCGCTGGTGCTCAATCCCGCGGTGGTGGCGTTGCAGCGCCACCGCTTCCGCCGCGGCGCCGCCGTCGGGGTCGTCTTCGCCCTGGCGGTCGGGATCTTCGCGGGGCTGCTGGCCCTGTTCGGCTACCCGCTGGTCAACTCCCTGACCCATGTGGCCGAGCGCCTCCCCGCGATGGTCGATCAGGTGCAGCGCGGTCACGGCTGGCTGGCCCACACCCTGCAGCGGTTCGGGCTGCTCAAGTGGGTCCAGACCAACGCCCCGCGCCTCAAGGAGGCCGCCCACAACCTCGGCAAGCCCGCCCTCTCCGTCGGCACCAATCTGGGCAAGGCGGTCTTCTCGACCATCCTCGCCCTCACCACCATCGCCTTCCTGTCGCTGTTCATGCTGCTCGAGGCCCCCCTGCTGCGGCGCAGCCTGCTGGCCAACATGAACCCCCGACTCCGCGGAACGGTCATGGACGTGTCGGCGACGGTATCCCGGTCGGTGACGGCCTACGTGCTCGGCACCGCGGCGATGGGCCTGCTCTTCGGGGTCGTGGTGTTCATCACCTTGACGATCCTCGGGGTGCCGTTCGCCCTGCTGCTGGGCCTGTGGGTGGCCCTGGTGGCCATGATCCCGCTCGTTGGCGGCCTGATCGGCGGCGTGCCGACGGTGGCCCTCGCGCTGCTCCACTCCCCGACGGCAGGCATCGTCACCGTGATCGTGTTCATCGGGTTCCAGCTGGTCGAGAACCACTTCCTGTATCCGGTGGTGATGAGCCGCACGGTCCGGATGAACCCGCTGTGGGTGCTCCTGTCGGTCCTGATCGGCGCCAACCTCGGCGGGGTCTTCGGATCGACCCTCGGAGCGCTCACGGGGGCACTGGTCGCCATCCCGGTGGGCGGTGCCATCCAGGTCGTGTTCCGTGAGGTGTGGGACCGCACGCGGGCCCTGCCGACCGAGCAGGACGGTTCCGGGGCTGACGCGTTGGCTGTCGGGGGACCGGCGGAACCATCCCCGGCACCCAGCACGCCCACCTAGCCCCTGACTGGGCGGTCAGCGGCCCCGGGCCGACGACTCGTCCGGCCTCCGGCGCTCCCGTAAGCTACGTCGATGCCCGTGCTGGTGGTCCTGCCGACCTACAACGAGTCCGAGAACATCGACCATGTCCTGCGGAGGATCCGTGCGGCCCTCCCCGAGGCGTCCGTGCTGGTGGTGGACGACGGGAGCCCCGACGGGACGGCCGACCAGGCCGAGATCCTCGGCAAGGAACTGGGCAGCATCGAGGTGATGCGCCGACCGGGCAAGGCCGGGCTGGGCAGCGCCTACCGGGCCGGCTTCCGCTGGGGCCTCGACCACGGCTTCGACGCCTGCATCGAGATCGACGCCGACCTCTCCCACGAGCCGGAGGCCCTGCCGGACCTGGTCGCACCCCTGGCGGACGGCACGGAGCTCATCATCGGGTCGCGCTACATCCCGGGCGGGGTCATCCCCAACTGGGCGTGGCACCGGCGGCTGCTGTCCCGGGGAGGCAACCTCTACGCCTCCACGCTGCTCGGACTCGGCGTGTCGGACGCCACGGCCGGATTCCGTTGCTACGCGGCGTCGCTGCTGGAGCGGCTCGACCTCGACGCCGTCCGGGCGGAGGGGTACGGCTTCCAGATCGAGATGACCTACGAGTCCCGCAAGGCGGGGGCCTCCATCCTCGAGGTGCCGATCCGCTTCGTGGACCGGGCCGAGGGCGAGTCCAAGATGTCCACCTTCATCGTCGTCGAGGCGCTCGGCCTGGTGACGCTGTGGGGCATCGAGCGCCTCCTCGGGAGGTTCCGGCGTTCCCCGCAGGTCGCACGCGTGTGACGTGCCCGCCGCCCAGCGGGTGAGCCGGCCCGGCACCGGGCCCGTGACCGTCGACGTGGGCAGCGGGCCGCCCGTGCTCCTGCTCCACGGACAACCGGGGACCGGCGCCTCCTGGGACCCGCTGACCGACCTGCTGGTCGGAGGGTTCCGGGTTCTCGCCCCGGACCGGCCGGGCTACGGGCGCACCACGGGGGAGGCGCGCGGGTTCGCCGGCAACGCCGACTACGCCGCCGATCTGCTGACGGCCCACGGCGGCGGTCCGGCCACGGTGGTGGCCCACAGCTGGGCCGGTGGTGTCGCGGTCCTCCTCGCCGATCGTCGCCCCGACCTCGTCACCGGCCTGGTCCTGGTGGGAGCGGCATGCACGCCGGACAGCCTGGACGCCATCGACCGCCTGCTCGGGTTGCCGGCGATCGGCGACGCCCTCACCGTGGCCGGGCTGCTGGCCCTGGGGGAGGTGCTCCCCCGGGCACGCCGCCTGACGCCCCGGCTCCCGGCGCGGATGCGTGGTCCCGTCCGGGCGACCCTGCCCGATCCGGGCGTGCTGGGTGGCGAACGTGGGGCCCTCGGGCGACATCGCCGGACGTTCACGACCGAGCAGCGGGCACTGCTGCACGAGCTGCCCGAGGTCCAGGCCGCCCTGGGCAGCATCCGCGTCCCCACCGCCGTCGTGGTCGGGCGGTGGGACGTCGTCGTCCGTCCCTCCGCGGGGCGGACGCTCGCCGACGCCGTGCCGGGCGCCGAGCTGATCGAGCTCCCCCGGGCCGGTCACTTCGTGGCCCGGGACGCGCCCGACGAGCTCGCCCGGATCGTCACCCGGGTGGCGGAGGAGGGGGCGCTCAGCCGTTGACCGCGTCGGGCCCGTGGCCCGTGGGCGTCGATGTGTCGAACCGCACGCCGGGGGCGAGGGCGTCGAACACCGCGGCGAACTTGAGCCCGGTCTCGCGCAGCTCGACCTCGGGCCGGG
>CAZULR010000377.1:0-3002 GCA_964621235.1 uncultured Acidimicrobiaceae bacterium | reverse complement strand
TCTGGCTGATCTCCGCCGGGCTGGCGAAGAAGGTGGTGCTCTCGTCCTACCTGTCCGCCTACGTGGTCGACCCGGTGTTCGCCGCACCCCGCCAGCACTCCGCACTGGAGGTCCTGTTCGCCATCTGGGGCTACGCCGTACAGATCTACGCCGATTTCAGCGGCTACACGGACATCGCCATCGGACTGGCCCTGCTCATGGGGTTCCGGTTCCCGGTCAACTTCAAGCGTCCCTACACGGCCATCGATCTCCAGGACTTCTGGCGGCGGTGGCACATCACCCTGTCGTTCTGGTTGCGCGACTACCTGTACATCCCCCTCGGCGGCAACCGCGGCTCCCAGACACGGGTCTCCCTCAACCTGCTCATCACCATGCTGCTCGGCGGCCTCTGGCACGGGGCTTCCTGGACCTTCGTGTTCTGGGGCGCCTACCACGGGGTGGGCCAGATCATCGGCCACCGCCGCCGGGCGGCCCGCATCGCCGCGGGCCTGCCCGCGGAGCCCGAGGGCCGGGCCCGGGTGGCCTGGGCACGCTTCGTCACCTTCCAGGTGGTCTGTCTCGGGTGGCTCTTCTTCCGGGCCGACACGCTCGGTAACGCGTTCGCCATGCTCAGCCGGCTGGTGGACGGCTGGGGCCCGTCACCGCTCGTGACCCCGCTCGCCGTGCTCGCCATCGCATCGGGCATCGCCAGCCAGTACCTCCCCGACGACTGGCTGAACAGGGGGCTGGCGTTCTTCGCCGACCGCCGCCCGGTCCTCCAGGGCGGCATACTGGGGCTGGTCCTACTGGCCATCACCACCCTGGGCCCACAGGGCGTGGCCCCCTTCATCTACTACCGATTCTGATATCGATCCCGACCGTGCCGACCACCGAACCGCCCACCTCGACCCCGGCCCCCGGCGACCGGTCCGTCCCCTACGACTGGTCGGACCCGGTGTCCACGCCACCCCCACCGGAGGACGGACGGCCACCGCGGACCGCGGACCGTCCACGTCCCCGGCAGGCCATGGGCGGTCACGACGGATTCGGCGACCACGCCTTCTGGGAACGCCTTCCCTTCCGTGGCGTCCCCTGGACCCGGGCCCTCGCCGTCGGCCTGGTGTGCTTCGGTCTCTGGTTCCTCCTCGACGCACCCAGCCTGCAGCGCTCGGCCCAGGAGTCACCGCTCGGAACCCGGAGGACCGTCTCGCTCGACATGGTCGGTCCCGTGGCCGCGCTGAGCCGCACGGTCGGCCTGTCCTCGCTGGTCAGCGGCACCGACCGGGCGCTGGGTCGGACCCCTGGCGGCGGGCCGTCCCTGGCGGTCCCGATCCGCAGGCCACTGCCCCGGACCACGCCCTCCACGGTGACGGGGACTCCCACTGCGACGACGCTGCCGCCGATCAACGTCCACCCCACGCCGGCCGCACCGCTGAAGGTCCTCATCGTCGGCGACTCGGTCGGACTCGACCTCGGCCAGCCCCTGGTCAACGCGCTCTCCGGGTACGGGGACGTCACCACCTACCTCGACGGACGCATCGACACCGGACTGACCCGACCGGACTACTTCAACTGGCCGGCGGAGTTGCAGATCGACCTCACCAATCAACGGCCCGACCTCGTGGTGGTGATGATCGGGGCGAACGATCCCCAGGGCCTGGTGACGTCGAACGGGAGCCTCCAGTACGGGCAGCCCGGGTGGGACGAGGCCTACTCCGCCCGGGTGGCCGCGTTCATCGCCGAGGCGAACGCCGCCGGCGCCCACGTGCTATGGGTCGGGATGCCGCCCATGCAGGACCCGGTGCTCGACGCCAAGCTCCACCATCTCAACTCGTTGGTGCAGGCCCAGGTGGCGGCGACCGACGGCCGTGCCGCCTACCTGTCGTCCGTCCCCTCGCTGGGTAACCCCCACGGCGGCTTCGCGGCGTTCCTCCCCGATGCGGCGGGCGCCGAGATCAACGTGCGGACCCCTGACGGCATCCACCTGAGCCCCGGTGGTGGCGCCCGCCTGGCCGCCGCCGTCACCGCGGCGATGCAGTCGCAGCTCCACATCTTCCTCGTGCCCGGCGGTGGTGGCTCCGTCCGTCGGACCTGAGTCGCCGCACGCCCGGCGGGGCGGTAGTGGGTCCGGTGGAGGCGGTCCAGTTGCGCCCCGGAACGGCCGCCGTCAGCTCAGACGAGTGGCCACGGGTAGGGAGGCCGGTCGCCTACCGGTTCGGGGAAGACCCCGGCGCTGGCCAGATGGGCCGCCCGCTCGAGGACGGCCTCGGCCTCCGCACCTGAAAGCAGCGAGGCGACGTGGTCCGGCAGCCCGGTGGACCCGAGCCGCTCGAGATCCTCCACAATCCAACGCGGCACCGCCTCGTCGGCGAAGTCCCAGATGACGGTGCGCAGCTTGTGCTGTGCGTGGAAGCAGAGACCGTGGTCGATGCCCCACAGGCGTCCCTCTCCGGTGTGGAGGACGTGGCCGCTCTTGCGGTCGGCGTTGTTGGCCACCACGTCGAACGCGCAGAACACCTGGAGCTGTCCTTCGTGACCCCCCTCGTCGAGCAGGGTGAAGTAGTGCTCCCCGTAGTCGGCCTCGACGAACAACTGGACCGAGCCGGGGCCGAACGGGGCGTCCTGGCGCAGGACGGTCGGGGGCACGATGCCCCAGCCCAGGGCCTCCGACAGCCGGTAGGCGGCGACCTCCCGCCGGTAGAGGCCGTCGGGGAAGTCCCACAACGACTGCTCGCCCTGATGCGGCTTGTAGACGGCCTGCACGGGCCGGGAGGGAAGGTCCTCGGTGTCCCCGTCCATTCCTCCGAACCCGCCATCGTCGCCGCCCAGGTGGTCGTCGCCGGTGCCCTCGAGGGTGACGAGGAACGTCAGGTTCGAGCTCCAGGGCAGGCGCCCCTCGATGGTCAGCTCACGGGTGGCGAGCAGCTCGGCGGCGTCCTCCAACGAGGGTCCGGATCCGGGCCGCCAACCACTCACACGGCCGGTGGACGGTGGCCGTTGGTCCGGGGACATTCGTGTCCGGA
>CAZULR010000376.1:0-3003 GCA_964621235.1 uncultured Acidimicrobiaceae bacterium | reverse complement strand
CCTACACCTTCACGGTGACGGCCACCAACGGCAACGGCACGGGGGCAGCCTCGGCGGCCTCCTCGGCGGTCACGCCGATGAGTGCAGGACACGCACCGGCGATCACCTCCGGCAATGCCGCCACCTTCTGGACCGGTACGGCGGGATCCTTCACGGTGACCGCCACCGGTACACCGACACCGACGCTTTCCAAGTCCGGTGCGCTGCCGACGGGTGTGCACTTCGCCGCTGCAACGGGTGTGCTCTCGGGTACTCCGACGGTGACCGGAACCTTCCCGATCACCTTCACCGCCCACAACGGCGTGGGATCGGATGCCACCCAGAGCTTCACCCTCACGGTCGAGGGACCACCGACGATCACCAGCTTCACTCCCGCTTCGGGACCGGTGGGAACGGTGATCACCATCTCCGGGACCAACTTTGACGGTGCCACCAAGGTGACCATCAACAATGTGACGGGCACGATCACCAAGAACACCGGAACGAAGATCAAGGTGACGGTGCCGGCCGGAGCCACAACTGGCAAGGTCAAGGTGATCACGCCAGGCGGAAAGGCCACCAGCGCTACCAACTTCACTGTGAGCTGATCTGTCCAGGGGTAACGTCCCAGACACTCTGGGACGCCCATCGCCACTCCTGCACGTGTGCGGGCTACTGAAATGGAGCAACTACGAGATGCTGAGAAAGATGCTGTTGATCGCTGGTGCGGTCGCCATGCCCTTGGGAGCGACTGCGGTCACCGCCACCGTGCAGAGTGGACCCGCCGGGGCAACCCCCTTGGCCATCACCTGCAAGGTCACCTCGGGAACCGTCAACTTCGCCCCTCCTGGAATTTCTGCGGATGGTCAGTTCTCCACCGCCACCACATCGACGGCGAGTACTTCCAAGGTGAAGTACAACTGCACTCCGCCCGCTGGTGGAACCGGAAAGACGAGCGCCCTGTCCATCGTGACCGCCAACACCCAGTGCAACGCCACGATCAATGACGAGGACGTGAGTGGAAACCCGACGCCGGGGTGTACGCCGGGAATGTACAACTACGATTCGCTCGCCAATTTCGCCGAGTCGTCACCGACGCTGTGGTCGGCAATCGGGACGTTGTCCATCAAGATCGGGGTTACCAAGTACACGGCGAATCTCACGTCTTCGGCAATCGCCCTTTCTCCCACCTGTGCCACGGATGAGGTCGGATTCACGCTCAAGGGAAAGCTGGCACTGCCCGTAGCCGATGCTGGTCAGAGCATGAAGTTCTCCGTGTGCCTGCTCGGTGACACGGGTCCAGGTACGACAGGAAACTTCGCTGCCGACATCGGTGGGTCTGGTATCACCATTGCCACGGCCACCATCGCCCCCGACAGTAAGGCGAAGATCTCCTAGGTCGCACTGTCCGCTGACGCCGACGGCACCCGCCGTCACCGGTACTGCGCCCCCGGGCCGCGCCGAGCGCGATCCCGGGGGCGCTGTGCGTTCCGGGAGCTGGATGTCTTCTCCGCGGCAACTACCGTACGGCGGTCCGAGGGGCCGGCCCGCGTGCCAGACTGTGCGCTCGTGGTGAGCGGGTGGGCCGCAGACCACCAGCCGGTGCGACAGGGGGAACGTCATGGGTAGTCCAAGCGGTACGAGGCCCTGGTGGCGCGTCGTCGTGGGCGCCGTGGCCGTCTCGTGTCTCGGCACGGTGCCGGTCGTCGTCGCCGCGGCACCGGAGTCGGCCGCCTCCACTCCGGCGCTGCACGCCGGCGGGTCCGTCGACGAGGCCTGGCTGACGGGCGCCGCGCCCGGCACCGCCGTCGTGCTCCACCGGAACGGCGCAAAGGTCGCCGTGGCCGGGAACCCGGGGCGGACCGACTCGCTCGGGTCGCTGATCCTCCGGGGCCTGGCGTCGGGTAGTGGCTACTCCTGGCAGGAGGTCGGGTCCGGAGAGACGTCGCGAACCTTCGCCGTCCTCAAGGCGGGATCCGACCCGGCTACCGGCTCCATGCTCTACACGGGCCAGGCCATGCACGAGGGCCTGAACTACCTGACCATGCGGGACGGCATCCAACTGGCCGCCACCGTCCGCTATCCCTACGGCGCCACGTGCAGTACGGCCGCTCCGTGTCCCACGGTCATCGAGTACTCGGGGTACGGCACGGCCGGTCCGACCGACCCGATCCCGACACTGCTGGCCCAGGCCACCCACTCGACCTGCACGTCGTGTGGCGACAAGAACCTCCTGCCCGACTCCTCGACCGATGTGGGTGCGGCCGTGGCCCGGTTCGCCGGCTTCGCCACCGTCAGCCTGCAGATGCGTGGGACGGGTTGCTCGGGGGGCGCCTACGACCTGTTCGGCTACCCGTCGGACTACGACGCCTATGACGCCGTCGAGATCGTGGCCCACCAGTCCTGGGTGGCCAACCACAAGGTCGGCATGGTTGGCATCAGCTACTCGGGACTGTCCGAGCTGCCTTCGGCGGGCACGGACCCGCCCGATCTGGCCGCCATCGCCCCGATGAGCCCCACCGACGACCTCTTCTCCACCGGCTACCCCGGCGGCATCTACAACGATGGCTTCGCCGCCAGCTGGGTCGCCGAGCGCATCGACGACGCCAAGCCGGCGGCCACGCTCACCGACGGGACGCTGGCGCCGTTGGCCGCCACCCCGGTGTCAGGGGTCGGCCAGCCCTGGGCGTACTACGAGATCGACGCCGAGCTGGCCGCTTCGGGCGGTTCCTCGTCGACGTGCCTGGCCAACCAGGCCCTTCACGCCCAGTCGGAGAGCCTGTCGTCCCTGGTCGGGCCACAGATGGTGGCCCCGGGCACCGGTCCGGGCCGGGCCCCCGCGCTGTTCGACCGCCGCTCCATGTCCGCCTGGGCCTCCAAGATCACCGTCCCCGTCTTCATCTCCGGGGCACTCCAGGACGAGCAGACCGGTCCCCAGTGGCCGGCCCTGCTGTCGGCCCTGCCGAAGACGACGCCCGTCTTCGCCAACCTCGTCAACGGTGGCCACATCGACTCCACCGACCC
>CAZULR010000375.1:0-3013 GCA_964621235.1 uncultured Acidimicrobiaceae bacterium | reverse complement strand
CCCAGCGCCCAGCCGGAGAGCGGCTGGGCCTCGTGGACGTGCAGGCAGACGGGGACGCCGAGCCGCTGGGCGGCGGTCGCGTACTCGCTGGTCAGCACCGTGCTGGCGTAGACGAAGTCCGGACGGAGCCTGCGCACCACCGAGTGGGCGATGGCGCGCTCGATCCGGGGGACGAACCGGTCCAGGCTCCTCACCCGGGCGATCCTGCGTCCCTGGGAGAGGAGCGGCAGCGGGGACTCGAGGAGCTCGTCGGCAGAGGAGCGGAGCCGCGGGCTCAACGGGCCTGGGGTCTTGTTGACGACCACGAGCTCCGTGCCGAGGTCGTGGAGCACCGGCAGCGCCTCCAGGAACGCCAGGACCGCTCCCGTGCGCGAGGCCTCGTGGGTGACGGCTAGGACCCGCAACGGCCGACTTCCCGAGCCCGCATGGACAACGTGCACGTCTCCCTTGTCGGCACGGCCCCGCCCGCCCCCGGACGGGCCACGGGGCCACCCGTCGGCGGCAACGCGGTCACCCGGCGCCGGTCGAGTGCCGGCTCCGACTGGCCGGCACGACGAAGGGTATCCCGGACGTGTCGACCCGGTGCGCCATCGGCCGGGGTGGGGGACGGGGATCCCGGGGTCGCGTCGAGCGGTCGGAGCGGGGACCCGTCGGTGCTCCACGTGCCGTTCGCTACCGTGGGCCGATGACCACCCTCGACTCCTCCGTCGCCGAGTGGGCGACGTCCACCTGGCGGGACGCCGTCGTGCCGTTCCTGTTGGAGTTCGGCACCGTTCCCGACCTGTCTCCGGCCTACGACCCCGAGTGGGAGGCGAACGGCGAATTGGCGCGTGCCGCCGGCCTGATGGCCGACTGGGCGGGGACCCGTGACCTGCCGGGGGCGGTGATCGACGTGGTCGAGCTCCCGGGCCTGACCCCGACGGTCCTGGTCGACGTGCCGGCCAGCGACCCCCGGGCCACCGGCACGGTGGTGATCTACGGCCACTACGACAAGCAGCCGCCCTTCACCGGCTGGAGCGAGGGGCGTGGCCCGTGGGCGCCCACGCTGGAAGGCGACCGGCTCTACGGCCGGGGCGTCGCCGACGACGGCTACGCACTGCCGTCGGCCCTGGTGGCAGTGGAGGCGGTCCGCGCCGCCGGCGGGCGGCACGCCCGCTGCGTCGTCCTCGCCGAGGGATCCGAGGAGAGCGGGAGCCCGCACCTCCGTCAGGTGCTGGCCGCCCTGGACGACCGCATCGGCACTCCGGACCTGGTGCTCGCCCTCGACTCGAGTGCACCGACCGCCGAGCGGCTCTGGGTCACGACCTCGCTGCGGGGCGCACTGGTGGGCACACTGACCGTCCGTGTGCTCGACCACGGCATCCACAGCGGGACCGGCGGCGCCGTCGTCCCGTCGTCGTTCCGCATCGCCCGCCTCCTGCTGGACCGCATCGAGGACGCCGCCACCGGGGACCTGCTGCTCCCGGAGCTGGTGACCCCGCCGCCCGGCTGGGCGGAAGCCGACGCGGTGCGGTTGGACGAGGCGCTGACGGAAGCGGGCGACGACGAGTCGCCCTACCCGACAGTCGGTGGGCTGACGCTGCAGGGTGCCTCCCGGGTGGAGCAGGCCATGCGGCGCTCCTGGCTCGGCTCAGTGGCCGTGGTCGGCGCCGACGGACTGCCGGCGTCGGTCGACGCCGGTGCCGTGCTGCGTCCGTCCACCTCACTGAAGCTGGCGATCCGGCTCCCTCCGACGTGTGACGCGGAGGCCGCCGGTGCGGCCGTCGCCCGGGCCTTCACGACGGACACCCCGTACGGCGCCGAGGTGACCTGGGAGTCCGAACTGGGTGCCGGTGGGTGGGCCGCCCCGCCGTTCGCCCCGTGGCTGTCCGAGGCACTCGACCGGGCGTCCGAGGCGGCCTTCGGCAAGCCGGCGGGACTCGTGGGTGAGGGCGGCAGCATCCCGTTCCTCGGCTGGTTGGCCGAGCGGTTCCCCGACGCCCAGCTCCTGGCGCTCGGCGCGCTGGTGCCGGGCAGCAACCACCACGGACCCGACGAGTCGCTGCACCTGCCGACGGCCGAACGCGTGACCGGGGGCGTGGCCGCGCTACTGGCCGCCCACGGCGCCCGCACGGGGGACTGAGGCTCCGGCACGCCCCACCGCGGTCGGCGGCCCGGGTGGCGTCCGGTACGTTGCCTGCGTGACCGATGATCCCCGACCCGCCACCGCCGCCGCCCTGCGCCGGCTCAACGACGCGTTCGTGGCCCACGACGCCGCCGACGACGTGCTGTCGCGCCTCGCCGATGCGGCGCGGTCGGCGACGACCGAGTTGCAGGCCGGCGAGCGGCGCGACCGGGCGGCCCTCCTGGCCGCGCACTTCGGGCGCATGGCCGCCGAGGGCCCGAGGGACGAGGCCCTGCGCAACGCCGAGAACCCGATGACCGACCGGGCCGTCTGCGGCACCACCAACCCGACCTCGGCGGAGTGTGCCTGGGGCTACGACGGCGAGGAGGTGGTCGTCCACACCGTCCTGGGTGCCGCCTACGAGGGTGCCCCGCGCCGCTCCCACGGCGGGATGGTGGCCGCCCTGTTCGACGACATCGCCGCCGGGGTCCTGCCGCTGGCGGGTGTCGCCGCCTACACGGGTGAGCTGACCGTGCGCTATCTCGGGCCCGTCCCCATCGAGGAGCCGCTCGAGTTCCGAGCCCGGATCGACGGGCACGAGGGCCGAAAGCTCCGGGCCAGTGCCGACTGCATCGCCGGCGGCGTGGTGGTGGCCACCGCCGAGGTCCTCTACATCACGGTCGACACGGACCGCTTCATCCGCACCCCCGACTGACGGCGCACCGCCCACCCCGCCTGCCGCCGCCCTGCCGGGGGGCCGGTGCCGGAGACGGCGGCTCCGGGTCCGCCCCCGGCGCCACGTCGATCCCCCCGCCGGCGACGGCGGCACCGGGGCGGGTGGTGGCCCGTCGTGGGGTTCGGTCCGGCGCGGCTCGGGCTCGTCCGGCCACCGGGCCGGATGGCCGTCCC
>CAZULR010000374.1:0-3014 GCA_964621235.1 uncultured Acidimicrobiaceae bacterium | reverse complement strand
AGTTCTGTCATGCAATGCACCATAACGGATTGCGTAGCATCATGCAACCCACTAGGCTGGGGCGGTGGAACGCAAGAGCTTTGCCGACATGGACTGCTCCGTGGCGCAGTGCCTCGAGGTGGTAGGCGACTGGTGGACGATGCTCGTCGTCCGTGACACCTTCCTCGGAGTGACGCGTTTCGAGGACTTCCAACGACGGCTCGGCATCTCGCGCAACATCCTCCAGCAGCGGCTCACGAAGCTCGTCGACAGCGGCGTCCTCGTCCGGGTGCCCTACTCCGAGCATCCGCCCCGGTACGACTACCGGCTCACCCAGAAGGGCCGGGACCTCTGGCCGGTGCTCACGGCCATGCGCCAGTGGGGGGACGCCCACGCCGCACCGGATGGACCCCCGCTCCAGGTCGTCCACGACGCCTGCGGATCCGTCAGCCACCTCGACATGGTCTGCGATGCCTGCGGCCGACCGGTCGGTCCCCGTGACGTGCACGTGGTGCCGGGACCCGGGCACCAGGACATGACGGCCACCGCCCGGGCCTGACCGGTCCGCCGCCCCGCCCGTCGGCGGTCAGACGAGCTCCGGGCCGGCGGCGCCGTCGGCGTCCGTGGCCTCGAGGAGCCCGGCGTGCTCGTGCTCCCACTCGTCGTTGACGACGAAGAACTGCTCGGCGAGGCCGTGGAGCGCGAGGCCGAACAACGTCCACTCCTGGTCCTCGCCGAACCGACCCGTGGGTCGGAGGATCCCGCGCATCTCCACCTGGTCGACCCGGTCCCGCAGCACGCAGCCCTCGGTCAGGGCCGCGGCGGCGATGGCGAACTGGCGGACGGTGAGACCGCTTCGCACCCGGAAGCCGATGAACTCCAGGAGCGAGGTGTAGATCGCCTCCATCTGGGTGGTCACGTCCTCGTAGGACTTGCGGAGGGCCGGATCGATGCGCTGACGGCGTGACGGAACCGAGCCGACCGCCGACGTGGCCAGGATCGCGATCCACAGGGCCCAGTCCGTCGACGCCCGCAGTGTGTCGAGGTGGACGCCACTGACCACACGGCACATCTCCTGCAGGGACCAGCGCCGTGACGCCTCCGACCGCACGTCGAGGTTGGCCAGCATCGAGGTGACCTTGTCCAGGGAGTCCTCGATCTCCGAAGTGCTGTCGTCGGCCGCGATCGTGGCCAGGACCTCGGTCTGGTAGTCGAACTGGTCCTTCCAGATCCGACCGATCAGGGATGCGTTCACGAAGCGCACCCCGAAGTCGGACTCCACCCGGTCGCGCGCCCGCTTCAGGGTGAGCACGTCCCCGCCGGCGCCCAGTCCGTTCTCCTTCAGGATGGCGCGTCCAGCTTCGATGAACAGGGCCCGGGTCTCTTCCCGGCGCAGCTGCGGACGGCGGTTGGCCATGGTTCCCCCACTTCTGGGTCTTCGCGCGACCCGTGTTCCTGCCCCCGCCGGCTCGACCACGTCACGTCCGTTCTAGCAGGGGTGTGCCCCGCTGCGTCGGGTTCCTCGCCCGTCCACCGGTCCCGATGGCGCGATCCCGGGTCGCACCGGAGTGGCCGAGCCACTCATGCGGCGGAGGCGGCCCCGGTGACACCGGTCACCAGGTGGAGGCCGTCGAGGCCGGGCAGCCGGTCGACGCGGCGGTCGATCCGCTCGGCCATGGCCCGCCCGTCGTCGTCGCCGAACAGATAGTCGCTCAGGAACCTGACCTCGGCATCGGGCACGACCCCGGATCCGACCGGCGCCCAGAACCTGCGCAGGGCCCACCGGGTGACCCGTTGAGCGGCGCGGCTGCCCGACAGCCGGCCGGATGCCTCGGTGGCGTAGAAGTCGATGTGGCGCCCCTCCTGCTTCATGATCCGGCGCAGCAGGACCGACAGTGTCGGATGGTCGGCGAGCCGGGCCAGCCGGGCGTACGCGGCCTGCGTCGTCCACTCGTTGACCGCGCCCCACGTCATGTGCACGGCGGTCAGGTGGGGCGTGAGTCCGGAGGCGAGCTGGAAGGCCAGGGGCCGCCACCGATCGGCCTTCGGGAGCCGCTGGCGCAGCGCGGCGATCCGGGTGGCGCCCGCCACCTCGTCGTGGGCGGCGAGCACGCGGCCGATGGCGTCACCGTGCCAGAACTCCTCGTAGTTCCACAAGGTGAGGAACGACGTCAGGTCGGGATCGCGGTGGGCCCGGGTCACCAGGACGTCGCGGAGGTAGCAGACGGTGTGACTCTCCACGTCGTGCATGTAGCGGAGGCAGCGCAGCGCGTCCGGCGACAGGGGACGGTCGCGGAAGGCGGCGAAGTCGATGTCCCCGATATCGACCCGGGACGAGAGCTGCTGGTAGGTGGCGGCGTCGAAGCTCATGTCCTTCATTCGCCACCGCTCGGCCAGTGGATGACGAGAGGCGGCGGCGAACGCGGGCGCCGACCGGCGACATGACCCCGGCGCTGCCCGTACGATGCGCACCGACAGCCGCACCCCGACATCGGAAGGGCCGCACATGAGCTATCGGGTCGTCCAGTGGGCCACCGGCAACCAGGGGGTCGAGGCCATCCGCGCCGTACTCGACCGGCCGGACCTGGAGCTGGTGGGGGCCAAGGTCTACGGCGCCGACAAGGACGGCGTCGACGCCGGTGTGCTGGCCGGGCGCCCGCCGTGCGGTGTGACCGCCACCCGCGACATCGACGAGGTCCTCGCCCTCGGGGCCGACTGTGTCGCCTACTTCCCCCGGCATGCGTCGCTCGACGAGGTCTGCCGGATCCTGGCGAGCGGCGCCAACGTGGTGACGACCGCCTTCCTCTTCCACCCCCGATCGCTCCCGGCGCCGGATCTGGCCCGCTTGGAGGCCGCGTGCGCCGAGGGGGACACGTCGGTGCACGGCACCGGCCTCAATCCGGGGAATCTGAGTGGCGTGCTGCCCCTCGCCCTGTCGGGCATGTCCCGGTCGATCGAGAAGGTCACCCTGCAGGAGCGAGCCGACTGGTCCTTCTACGAGTCGACCCACATCACGTTCGACAACATGCGCTTCG
>CAZULR010000373.1:0-3018 GCA_964621235.1 uncultured Acidimicrobiaceae bacterium | reverse complement strand
AACGCCGAGGCCGGCTTCTACTACTGCTTCGGCTGCCAGGCCAAGGGCGACGCCATCAGTTTCGTGCGGGCGATGGAGCACCTCGACTTCGTCGACGCGGTGCGCCGGCTGGCGGACAAGGCGGGGATCACCATCCGCGAGGACGGCAACGCCGGACGGGACAACCAGAGGCGCAAGGTCTTCCTCGACGCCATGGAGCAGGCCACGGAGTGGTACCACCAGCGCCTGCTCACCGGCACGGACGCCGGCTCGGCCCGCGACTATCTCCGCAGCCGCGGCTACGACGGCGACGTGGTGCGCCGGTTCCGCCTGGGCTGGGCCCCCGACGGGTGGGACACGCTGTGCACCGCACTGAAGCTGAGCGAGGAGGTGGCGGTCGGCGCCGGGCTCGGCTTCGTCAACAAGCGGGGCCGGCTCCAGGACGCCTTCCGGGCGCGGGTGCTGTTCCCGATCTGCGACCCGTCGGGAAACCCCGTCGCTCTCGGCGGGCGTGTCCTGCCGGGCAGCAGCGATCCGGCGAAGTACAAGAACTCCACGGAGACGCCGATCTACTCGAAGCGCCGGACCCTCTACGCCCTCAACTGGGCCAAGCAGGACGTCATCGCCTCGGGCGAGGTGGTGGTCTGCGAGGGGTACACCGACGTCATCGGGTTCTTCGAGGCGGGCGTGCCCCGGGCGGTGGCCACCTGCGGCACGGCCCTGGCCGAGGAGCACGTCAAACTGCTCAAGAACTTCGCCACCCGCATCGTGCTCGCCTTCGACGCCGACGGGGCAGGCCAGTCGGCGGCCGGCCGCTTCTACGAGTGGGAGCGCAAACTCGAGATCGACGTGGCCGTGGCGGCACTCCCTCCGGGATCCGACCCTGCCGACCTGGCCCGGTCCGACCCGGCCGCCCTCCGCGAGGCCGTGACGGGCGCCAAGCCGTTCCTCCAGTTCCGCCTGGAGCGGATCCTGGGTGCCGCCGACCTCACCACCCCCGAAGGGCGGGCCCGAGGGGCCGACCATGCGCTCGCCGCCGTCGCCGAGCACCCCGACGACCTGGTCCGGGACCAGTACGTCATGCAGGTGGCCGAGCGCTGCCGCCTCGAGCCGGCCGCCTTGCGCGACCGCCTCGAGCGGATCCGGCGCGAGGGGCCACGCACTCCGCCGTCCCGGGCCGAGCGGACGCCGGCCCGGCCCGCACCTCCGAGCGACGACCTCGACCCCCGCGGCTACGACGGCTATGACGGGCCCGACGACCCGGGTCCCGAGCCCGAGTGGGACCCGTGGGAGGACGGGCACGGGGGCACGGGCGGCGCCCGGCGATCGACGTCGGTCGAGTTCCGACCCGGTCTCGAGGCGCTGCGACTGGCTATCCACCGGCCCGAGGACGTGGGGGACCGGCTGGAGGACGTGCTGTTCTCCGACCCGGTCCAACGGGCCGCCTTCGTCGCCCTGGTGGACTCCGACGACCTGGGTGAGGCGATCGACGGGGCCTCGGGGCCCGTGCAGTCCCTGCTCGTCCGCCTGACCGTCGAGGAGCCTCGCTCGGAGCCCGACGAAGTGGTGGCCCAGCTCGTTCGCGACGCCGTGCGGCGTGAGCTGCCGATCCTGACGGTCGAGGCCCGGACCTCGCCGGGGGCCATGGAGGAGGCCGCGAACGTGGCGGGATGGCTCCAGGACCTGGACCGGAACGACACCTCGGCAGAAGCGTCCCACCGGTTGGTAGCGTGGTTGCTTGTGAGGTCTGAGCAGAGCGGGTCCGGGGCGGGCGGATGACGGCCAAGAAGGTCGTGCCCCTCTATCCCGGTCCACTGATGGAGGACGCCGGAGTCGGGTCGCTGCCGGACGACGGCGCGACCGTGGGCACGGCCACGATGGACCTGGCCGGCGCGGGCCTGGCCGGGGCGGGCGTGGCCCCCACCGGGGCGAACGGCGCGCGATCAGCCGCCTCGGAGGCCACGGCCCACCGGGGATCCTCCAGGTCGGACGGGGGAGCAGACGTGGAGGTCGTGATGGTCGCCGAGGAAGCCGTGACCGTGATCGAGACCCTTCCCGAGCCGGAGTTCGAGGCGTTGATCGCCAAGGGCCGGATGGCCGGTGGACTGACGCAGGACGACGTGGTGGCGGTGCTCCGCTCCGTCGAGCTGAGTGCCGACCTGATCGCCGGGGTCGTCGACCGGATCCGCGCGGCGGGTATCGAGTTCACCTACGACACGGGCGAGACCACGATCGTGCCCATGACCCCGGTCGAGACGGCGGAGTCCCCGCCCCATCTCGTGGCCCTGGCCGCCCCGCCAGTCGACGCACTCCCGGCCACCCCGCGGGCCAAGGCCCCGGCGAAGCGGGTGCGGGTCTCGCGGGCGGCGACCACCCCCTCGGAACCGGACAGCTTCCGGGGGTCGGCGGCTGATCCGGTGCACATGTACCTCAAGGAGATCGGCAAGGTAAAGCTGCTCGACGCCGCCCTCGAGGTGGAACTCGCCGAGCGGATCCTGGCCGGCACCGAGGCCGAGGCCCGCCTGGCCGCCGACGAGTTGGCGCCGGTGCCGGCGCGGTCCGGGTCGGAGCAGCGGGCCGACCAGCGACTCGTCCGTCAGGGCCATGAGGCCAAGGAGGCCCTCATCGAGGCCAACCTCCGCCTCGTGGTCTCGATCGCCAAGCGCTATCGCAACCGCGGGCTCGCCTTCCTCGACCTCATCCAGGAGGGCAACCTCGGGCTGATGCGGGCGGTCGAGAAGTTCGACCACACCAAGGGCTTCAAATTCTCGACATACGCCACCTGGTGGATCCGCCAGGCGATCACCCGGGCCATCGCGGACCAGGCCCGGACGATCCGTATCCCGGTCCACATGGTCGAGACCATCCACAAGGTGGTGTGGGCGCAGCGCCAGTTCCACCAGGAGATCGGCCGTGAGCCGACCACCGAGGAGCTGGCGTCCCAGGTCGACATGTCACCGGAGCGGGTACGCGAGATCCTGCGCATCAACCAGGACACCATCTCGCTCGAGCAGCCCATCGGTGACGAGGAGGACTTCA
>CAZULR010000372.1:1499-3025 GCA_964621235.1 uncultured Acidimicrobiaceae bacterium | reverse complement strand
GATCGCCGAGGGCGACAAGGTCGTGTTCTGGCACATCTCGGCCAACCGCGACGAGGCGGTCTTCGCCGACCCGGACACCTTCGACATCGGGCGCACGCCGAACAACCACATGGCCTTCGGCGGCGGCGGACCGCACTTCTGCCTCGGGGCGAACCTGGCCCGCATGGAGATCCGGGTCATGTTCGACCGGCTCCTCGACCGCATGCCCGACATCCACCTCGACGGCGATGTGCAGCGCCTGCGCTCCAACTTCATCAACGGGGTCAAGCACATCCCGGTGGCGTTCGCTCCGTCCGCCCCCGTCGGCCCCTAGGCCCGATCGCCGTCGGCCACCACCGGGCCGTCCGCCGCTCCCCACCACTTCGAAAGCCGAGTCCCATGCGCTTCCACCAAGCCATCCAGTTCCTGCCCCTCGAGACTGTCCGGGCCCTGACCCTGGCGTCGGACCAACTCGGCTACGACGGCGTCTACCTGTCGGACCACCTCTTCAACCCCCGGGTGCTCGAGTCGAAGTACACCTACTCGACCGCACCTGACGGCGCGCCCTTCTGGGAGAAGGAGACCGAGTGGCCCGACCCGATGTGCCTGGTGTCGTCGCTGGCCGCGCTGACCACCAGCGTCACCTTCACCACCGGCATCTACATCGCCCCCGTGCGTGACCTCATCACGGTGGCCAAGTCGGTGGGCACCGCCGCCGTGCTGTCCGACAACCGCGTGCGTCTGGGCGTCGGCGTCGGGTGGTGCAAGGAGGAGTACACCCAGACCGGCCAGGACTTCCACAACCGGGGCAAGCGCCTCGACGACATGATCCCGGCGTTGCGCGCCCTGTGGCAGGGCGGATGGGTCGAGTACCACGGCAGCCACTACGACGTGCCGGAGTGCCAGATGAATCCGGCGCCCACCCGGCCGGTCCCCATCCTCGGGGGTGGGGACTCGGCGCCGGCGCTCCGTCGGGCCACCACGCTGTGCGACGGATGGATCAACACCGGCGCCGCCTTCCCCGACGAGGCGTTCGAACAGGTCAGGATCGTGCAGAACGCCCTGCATGAGGCCGGCCGCGACGGCGACGACTTCGCCATGTACCTGGCCGTGAAGGCCTTCCCGGACCTCGACCTCTACAAGCGCCTCGAGGATGCCGGCGTGACCGACCTGCTGTGCGCCCCCTGGATGCTGGCCGACGTGTCGGAGTCCGACAGCCCCGAGAAGATGCTCTCCCTCCGCCTGGCCGAGGTCGAGCGGTACGCCGAGGAGTACGTCTCCAAGATGCACTGACGCGTGCGTCGGCACACCGCCGTCGCGTGCGGCGGTCGGCCGTCGACGCGTCTGGCGTCCGGCAGCTGGTAGTCCCCCCTCACCGCCCCGACGCGCCCCGGCCCCGTGACTGCCAGGGGCGGACGGTCACGGGGCCGGGCGGGACGGGCTGCACCAGGTGGGAGAGGGACCCGATGGGCCGCCTCAGGCTGCCGCCGACGAGGTCGAGGACGACGTCGGGGGCGTCGGGGGGGTGCCGCTGGGCTTGGCGCCCG
>CAZULR010000372.1:0-1399 GCA_964621235.1 uncultured Acidimicrobiaceae bacterium | reverse complement strand
GGGGTGCCGCTGGGCTTGGCGCCCGGCGGCGGGGTGCCCGTCGGGGCCTTGCCGCCGGCGGGACCGGCACCGAAGCCGGACTCCGTACCGGTCACCTTGAAGCTGGCGTCGAGCTCCACCGTGACATAGGTGCCGTCCGTCTTCTTCATGTGCACCTCGTAGGTGGCGTCACCGGACGAGTCCGTCTCGGCGCGAACGACCGTGGCGCCCGGCTCGGCGGCCTCGGCGGCGGCCGTGGCCTTCGCCAGATCGGTGCCGGTCAGCAGGGTCTCGTTCGGGCCGTGCGTCAGGGTCGCCGGGTCGGGTGCCCCGGCGGGCGGCGTGCCGCTCGGGGCGCCGGAGGTGCCGGTGGACGAGGACGAACTCGGGGTGGTCGTGGTGCCGGTGGCGGCCGAGGCGATGCCGGCACCTCCGAGGGTGACGCCGGCCAGCAGGGCGCTGGACACCATCACCCTGCGGAGCCTCTTCGGGTTGCGGATCATGGACTGCTCCTTCGTTGACTGCACCAGGGGGATTCCTGGGACGACCCCACTCTGGGCGCGGGGGGTCAGGACCGACTGCGCCCTGCCTGTGCGCAGGATGGGAATCGCGGAGCGGCAGACCGGGGCGTGCATGCGACCTCCGGCGGGACTCCGGGGCGCGATTGCTAGGGTCTGTGCATCACGTCCCGGGGGAGGAAACCCATGAAGGATCTCAAGGTCGGACTGCAGCTGGGGTACTGGGGATCGGGGCCGCCGCCGAACGCCGTCGAGCTGGTCGCCGAGGCCGAGCGCCTGGGCTACGACTCCATCTGGACCGCCGAGGCCTACGGGTCCGACGCCCTGACGCCCCTCGCCTGGTGGGGCTCGCAGACCGAGCGCGTGCGCCTCGGTACCGCCCTGTGCCAGCTGTCCGCCCGGACGCCGACGGCCATGGGCATGGCCGCCATCACCCTCGACCACCTGTCGGGCGGCCGCTTCGTGCTCGGGCTCGGCGTCTCCGGGCCCCAGGTCGTCGAGGGCTGGTACGGGCAGTCCTTCGAGAAGCCACTGGCCCGAACACGCGAGTACGTCGAGATCGTGCGCCAGGTCGTCGCCCGCGACGACGTCGTCACCAACGACGGGCCTCACTACCCGCTCCCCTACCCGGGCGGCACCGGACTGGGCAAGCCCCTCAAGGCCATCACCCACCCGCTCCGCAAGGAGATCCCGATCATCATGGGCGCCGAAGGACCGAAGAACATCGCACTCGCCGCCGAGATCGCCGACGGATGGTTCCCGATCTTCTTCTCCCCCGGTGCTGTCGATGCCTACCAGCCCTACCTCGACGAGGGATTCGCCCGCACCGGTGCCCGCCACTCGGCCGAGGACTTCGAGGTGCTGGCGTTCGCGGCCACGATCATGGCCGACGACGTCGAGAC
>CAZULR010000371.1:0-3027 GCA_964621235.1 uncultured Acidimicrobiaceae bacterium | reverse complement strand
CCCACGGGATCTACCAGGCCTACCTGACCTTCGCCCTCCTGGACACGGCCCGACGGGCCCACCTCAACCAGGGGATCGCCGACTACCGCAAGGAGCTGGGCGAGCTGCTCGCCCCGCTGTCGGACGTGGCCGCGGCCGATCCCGACAACGCCTGGTTCCCCGTGGCCCGGACCGCCGAGGAGATCGTCCGGCCCGAACCGGCCAACCGCATGGTCGCCACCCCGTACACCAAGCTGATGACCGCGGTCATGGACGTCGACATGGCGGCGGCCGTCCTGCTGGCCACCGAGGCCCGCGCCGACGAGCTGGGCGTGCCGTCCGACCGGAGGGTCTACCTGTGGGGCGCCGGCGTGGCCGAGGAGTCGCCCACCATGGCGGCCCGTCCCGACCTCTGGCGGTCCCCGGCGCTGGCCTCGGCGGCGCGGCGCGCCCTCGGGGGCGTCGGGATCGACGAGGTGGCCCACCTCGACCTGTACTCCTGCTTCTCCGCGTCCCTCCAGTTCGCCCGCGACGCCCTGGGCATCACCGACGACCGCCCCCTGACCGTCACCGGCGGCCTCCCCTACCACGGTGGACCTGGCAGCAACTACGCCACCCATGCGCTGGTGGCCATGGCCGACGCCCTGCGTGGCGACCCCGGTGCCCGCGGCCTGGTCACCGGGGTCGGGATGCACATGACCAGCCATGCGGCCACCCTCTGGTCCGCCACGCCACCGCCGGCACCACCGGACCCGTCGGCCGGCCCGGCGACGGCCGCCGACACGGTGCCGCTGGCCGTGGCGGCCGAGGGCCCGGCCCGGGTCGTCACCTTCTCGACCACCTGCGGTCGCGAGGGCCCCGAGTGGACGGCGCTGATCTGCGACCTGCCCGACGGGTCGCGCACCTACGCCCGCCTGGACGGGCCGGCCGCACTCGACGACGACCTCGTCGACGCCGTGGTCACGCTGGAGCCGGGCGCCCGGGGGGTCGTGACCGCCCACCGGTGACCCGCGCCGCGTAGAGACATCCCCGCACGTTCCCGACCGACCCGATACGAGGAGGGCCATGCCGATCCACTACGAGCTCGACGACGGACACGTCGTCCGCATCACGATCGACCGTCCCGAGGCGCGCAACGCCATGGACATGGAGCACTTCGCCCAGCTCCGTGGGGCCTGGGAGCGCTTCGGCGACGACGACGAGGCGTGGGTGGCCGTGGTCACCGGGGTGGGTGAGGACTTCTGCGTCGGGGCCGACCTCAAGACCTACATCCCGGAGATCACCGCCCTGCAGTCGAGGATGACGGAGGACGGGATCACCGAGATCGACGGCTACCGCCTCGACGACGGGGTGAAGGCGGTGCTCCGCAACGTCCGGCTGTACAAGCCGATCGTGGCGGCCGTCAACGGCACCTGCGTGGCCGGGGGGATGGAGATGCTGGGGGGATGCGACATCCGGGTGGCCGCCGACACGGCCACCTTCGGCGTGCTCGAGCCCAAGCGGGGCCTCTTCGCCGGTGGCGGCACCACCGTGCGCCTCCCCCGCCAGATCCCGTACCCCGCCGCCATGGAGCTCCTGCTCTGCGCCGACCGGATCTCCGCACCCCGCGTCCTCGCCATGGGGCTCCTGAACGAGGTGTGCCCGCCGGGCCAGCTCCTGGAGCGGGCCTACGACTACGCCCACCGGATCACGGCCAACGGACCGTTCGCCGTGCGCAAGACGAAGGAATCGGTCCAACGGGGCCTCCTGGTCGACATGAAGGAGGCCTACCGGATCGAGTCGGCCATCGCCAAGGAGGTGTTCTCGAGCGAGGACGCGGTCGAGGGCCCCAAGGCGTTCGCCGAGAAGCGGGCGCCCCAGTGGAGGAACCGATGACGGGGCCGACGGACCACTCCGGTCAGCGGGTGCTGGTGACCGGGGGGTCGTCCGGCATCGGCGCGGGGCTGGCCGAGGCGCTCGCCAAACGGGGGGCCACGGTCGGCATCGTGGCCCGGCGGAAGGATCGACTGGCGGAGGTGCTCGAACGCTGCCGGGCGCACTCCCCCGACTCGAGGATGTGGGTGGCCGACCTGGCCGACCCCGACGCCGTCGACCGACTGGCCCGGGACGCGCTGGAGGGCCTCGGCGGCGTCGACCTCCTCGTCAACAACGCCGGCATCCCCAAGCGTCGCCACGTGACCGCCCTCGACATCGCCACGGTCGAGTCGGTCATGGTGATCAACTACCTGTCGCCGGTGCGCCTCACCCTCGCCCTCCTGCCCCAGATGATCGAGCGGCGGTCGGGACGGATCGTCAACGTGTCCTCCGTGGCGGCACCGCTCAGCTCACCGGGCGAGGCGGCCTACGACGCCTCGAAGGCGGCCGTCGCCGTCTTCTCCGAGGCGATGGCCGTCGACCTGTGGGACACCGGCGTCAAGGTCACCGTCGTCTACCCCGGGGTGGTCGACACCGAACTGTTCACCCTGCCCGACAACGACCCGTTCACCGGCGACGTGGCCGCCATCACCGTCGACGAGGCGGTCGCCACCATCCTCGAGGGGATCGACTCCGGCTCCCACGCCGTCTACGTGCCCGGCTACTTCGCCGAGTTCGCCCTGGCCAGGGCCCAGGACGTCGACGGCTTCCTGGCCGGGTCCGCCGCCTACGTGCGCGACCGTGGTGCTGCCGCCGCCCCGGCCCCGGGGGACCGGGGCTGACCAACCGGTCCCCGTCGGGGACCCGGCGTCGGGCGCCCCCCTGCAGGCGAGGGAACCCCGCGTCCCGGCCGCCCACCGCGGCTCAGCCCAGGCGCTCGAGCACCATGGCGTTGGCCTGCCCGCCGCCCTCGCACATCGTCTGGAACCCGTAGCGACCACCTGTCGCCTCCAGGTGGTTGAGCAACGTGGCGGCCAGGCGCACCCCGCTCGCCCCCAGGGGGTGCCCGAGGGCGATGGCCCCACCCCGCGGGTTGAGGACCGCCGGATCGACCGGGAAGGCCCGGTGCCACATGAGGGCGATGGCGGCGAAGGCCTCGTTGCACTCGACGGCGTCGAACTGGTCGATGGTCAT
>CAZULR010000370.1:0-3029 GCA_964621235.1 uncultured Acidimicrobiaceae bacterium | reverse complement strand
GACCTTCGTGGCGTTCTCCGGAGCGCGGTGGCGGACGTCACCGCCGTGCGCCCGGGCAGGGCGAATTCCACTCCGGTGGTGGTATCGGCCGGGTGGGGGGGTCCCTTGAGGTGAGCCCGGGGCCGGTGGGGTGCCGCCGGCCGGCACGTGGGCCCGGAGGGATACGCCCGGGTGGCTGTCACACCCCTGGGGAAGTATCCCGGGTGGCAGGACCGAGCCGGCACCGCACCGAGGAGGCAGCACCGTGAGCCACGAACCGACGCAGCACCGGCAACGAGCGGACGACGACGTCGCCCCGGGCGGGGTGGTGGTGCCCCTTCCGGTCCGGCGGGCCCACCAGTCGGACGGGACCCCCGGACCCGGGCGTCCGATGCCGGGCCTCCGGGGTGACGGGTCCTTCACGATCGACTGTGCCGACTGCGCCCATCGCGACACGCCGGTCTGCGACGACTGCGTGGTGTCCTTCGTCGTCGGTCGTGAGCCGGACGACGCCCTCGTCGTCGATGCCGAAGAGGCCCGCGCCGTGCGGCTGCTGGCCCACGCGGGCCTGGTGCCCGGTGTGCGCCACGAGGCCCAGGCCAGCGGCCTGTAGCCGCGCGGCCGTCCGGTCGCCCCCCACGCCGCCCGCACCGGGCGGTGGCCCCGACCGTGCCACCATGGGATGTGCCCAGTCCCGTCGCGACCGACCCTGCGGAGGTGTCCGCCGACTCCCTCGCCGCGCTCGCCGGTGACGTGGTCGAACTGGGCACGGCGGCTGGCCTCTCGGCGGTCGGCATCGCTGAGGCGGCCCCGTTCGCGGACACCCGGGCCACGCTCGAGGCCCGTCGTGCCGCAGGCCTCCACGGGGGCATGCAGTTCACCTACCGGAATCCGGCCCGCTCGACCGATCCGGACCGCATCCTGTCCGGGGCCCGGTCCCTCGTCGTCGGCGCCCGGGGCTATCTGCGCCAGGACCCGGGTGCGCCGCCCGGCGACCCCGGGCGTCCCGGTCGGCCGACGGGGTCGATCGCCCGGTACGCCCGTCACGACCACTACCGGGCCCTGCAGGCGGCCCTCGACCGCATCGCCGACCACCTGACCGCGGCCGGGTGGCGGGCCCGGGTGGTGGTCGACGACAACGCCCTGGTCGACCGGGCGGCCGCCCAGCGGGCCGGACTCGGCTGGTTCGGGCGGAATACCCTCCTCCTGCTGCCGGGGGTCGGTTCGTGGTCGGTGCTGGGCACGGTGGTCACCGATGCCCCGCTGGTCCCCACGGCGCCCCGTGGGCCGTCCGCTCCGGCCGAGGGTTGCGGCACGTGCCGACGCTGCATCACGGCCTGCCCGACGGGAGCCCTCCTCGACGACGGCGTCCTCGACGCCCGGCGCTGCCTGGCCTGGCTGGCCCAGGCGCCCGGCACATTCCCCGAGGCGTTCCGCGTGGCCCTCGGCGACCGCATCTACGGGTGTGACGACTGCCAGCAGGTCTGCCCGGTCAACCGCACCGGGGCACGTCACCACGCCCCGCCGCCCCCCGAGGCGGACTCCACGGCCGAGGTCGACCTGCTGGACCTGCTGCGTGCGTCCGACGCCGACCTCCTGGCCGACCACGGCCGCTGGTACATCGCCGAGCGCGACCCCCGCTACCTGCGGCGCAACGCCCTCGTAGCCCTGGGCAACGTCGGTGACCCTGATGACCCGGACACGGCCGCGACCCTCTCCCGCTATGCGCGCGGCGACGACGCGCTCCTGGCCGAGCACGCCCGGTGGGCGCAGGTGCGACTGGGTCGTACCCGCGGCGTCGACGGTTCCCCTGGGGCGGCCGGGGGATGACCCACCTGCTCGTCACCAACGACTTCCCGCCGAAGGTGGGCGGCATCCAGGCCTACCTCTGGGAACTCTGGCGACGGCTCGATCCCGACTCGTTCGCCGTGCTGACGGCCGCTTCCCATCCCGATGCCCCCGCCTTCGACGCCGAGCAGGCCGCCCGGGGCATCCGCATCGAGCGGGTGCCGTCCCGGATCCTCGTCCCGACGCCGGGTCTGGTGCAGCACATCCGTGCGTCGGCGGCGCGGGTCGGCGCCGACCTGGTGGTCCTCGACCCGGCCTTTCCGCTGGGCGTCATCGGACCCCGGCTGGGACTGCCCTACGCCGTCCTGCTGCACGGTGCCGAGGTGGCCATCCCGGGCCGCCTCCCGGCCAGCCGGTCGGTGCTGGCCCGGATCGTCCGTGGCGCCGCCCTGGTGATCTCGGCCGGTGGCTACCCCGCGGCCGAGGCCCTCCGGGCGGTGCGGGGGCGGGGCATGCCGCCGGTGGTCGAGATCCCCCCGGGGGTGGACCTCGAGCGGTTCACGCCGCTGGGCGCGTCCGAGCGCCGCCTGGTTCGGGCCGACCTGGGCCTCCCGGCCGCGGGCCCCCTGGTGGTGAGCGTCAGCCGGCTCGTCCCCCGCAAGGGGATGGACGTGCTCATCGACGCCGCAGCGGCCCTCGCCGGCCCGTATCCGGACCTGACGGTGGCCATCGCCGGTCGGGGCCGGGACGCCGAGCGTCTCGCCGGACGTGTCGCCGAACTCGGCGCCCCCGTGCGCCTGCTGGGCGGGGTGTCCGATGCCGACCTGCCCCGGCTGGTGGGCGCCGCCGACGTCTTCGCCATGCTGTGCCGGAACCGCTGGCTCGGTCTCGAGCAGGAGGGATTCGGCATCGTCTTCCTGGAGGCCGCCGCCGCCGGGGTGGCCCAGGTGGCCGGTGCCTCCGGTGGGGCGGGCGAGGCGGTCGAAAACGGGGTCACCGGCGTGCTGGTGCGCCGGCCGACCGAGGCGGGGGACGTGGCCCGGGCCATCGCCGGCCTGCTCGACGACCCGGTGGCCCGCGCCGCCATGGGCCGGGCCGCCCGCAGCCGGGCGGAGGCATCCTTCGACTACGACCTGCTCGCACCTAGGCTGAGTGCGTCGCTCGGCGACGTGAACGGCTGACGCCCATGGGGGAGTCGGCGGACGAATCGAGGAGGAGGGCCGATCGTGGCGGAACAAGCCACTGAGAGGATGGTCGTGTCG
>CAZULR010000369.1:0-3052 GCA_964621235.1 uncultured Acidimicrobiaceae bacterium | reverse complement strand
CGGGTCAGAGCTTCACGTCGGTCCAACTGCGGGAGTCGATCTGGGGACTCGGCCGGAAGCCGATCGTGTCCCAGACCTTCCGGAAGTACATGGTCGAGCTGCGCAAAGCCTTCGGGACCGGCGTGGTCGTGACCGACGTCTACCGCTACGAGCTCACCGATTCCGTCACTTCGGACTGGGACCAGTTCCGGGCCCACCTCGATGCCGACGACGACCTGGCAGGGCAGGAGGACGCTCTCAGCCTCGTCCGCGGGCCGGTGCTCCATGGCTGCTTCGACGGCAGGAAGAACTCGCCGTTCTCGTGGGCCTACGACGAGGCGAATCGCATCGAGGTGCAGATCGTCGGAGTTGCCAGTGACTTGGCCCTGGCTTATCTCGGCCTTGGCGAGCCGAGCCGCGCCGGCCAGGCGATCAGCCAAGGCATCCTCCACTCCACGTCCAATCTCCGGCTGCGGACCATCGATCTGCAGGTCGGGGCAGCGCTTGGCGGGCCGAGAGAGGTCGGACGACGGCTCGACGCAGGCCGGGCGGCCATGGCCACTTTCCCGGACGACGTGGTCTCGCTCGAACGGGAGGCACAGGGCCTCGGCTGGGCAACGGTTGCGTCGGAATAGGCAGGTCTGCCTGAGGTCGGTTGGCACGAGCACGACCATGCAGCCAAGGGTGTTGACTAACCTGTTGACTTTCCTCTGACCAGGGCGTTTGCGGCCCAATTCGGGGGCTCGCACCCCCTGTTGCGGACTTGAGTCGGTAGGTGCCGAGCCGCCGACTGCCGCGTCAAGGGCCGCTGCGGGAGCCACCGACGGTGACGCACGGCCGTCTCACTCGGGTGGCTGTCCTCGCTGGGAGCTGACGCTCCCTCCCTGGACCCGGCGCGTCGGCTCGGCACTGGGCATCCATGGGATCGACGAGGCCTCGTCGCTCCCCTTGATGGAGAGCGCTCGACCGAGATGGTGCGATCTGGGTGTACGAGGCACCCGGGTGGCGGTGATCAGGAGGAAATGGACATGGCTCACATCACCCGTGAGGGACTGGAGACGTGCATGGCGTTCGGGGAGGCGTCACTGGCCGTGGCCCGGGTAGTGGAGCTCCTCCGCCTCCAGGTGCCCGACGGTCCGTCCGGTGATCTGCTCGCCGAGCTCGAGGCCGCACATCACCGACTTCGACACCTGTTCGACCTCGGCGAGGACGGAGCCGTTCACACCTTGGCGTTGAGCGTCCTGGTCCTGGCTGCACGGACGGAGGAGGCGATTCGAGAGGACAGCAATCGACCTGACGAATGACCTGGACTGATGCCCAATTTCTTCTCGTTGGATCTCCGGTCGCCGGCGTTCTGCCTTCGGCGCCCGCCGGCGACCGGGATCAGTGCTCTGCCGGGTGAGGTCTGGAGTTGACCCGGTTTCCCGCGCACCCGATAGTGAGCCAAGGTTCACAGGAAGGGGTGCCCGATGGGTCGCCACTCGAAGTATCCGGAAGAGTTCCGGCGTGAATCCGTCCAGCTGGTCCTGACCACGGACAAATCGATGGCCGAAGTCGCCCGAGACCTCGGCATCAACTACAAGACCCTCGGCAACTGGGTCCGATCAGAGCAGGCCAAGACCGTTCGAGACCATGCCCCAGGCGCACTCAGCGAGAGCGAGCGGGTCGAGCTGAAGCGCCTGAAGAAGGAGAACGCCGAGCTCAAGGTCGAGCGGGAGATCCTCCGCAAGGCAGCCGCCTATTTTGCCAAGGAGACGACCCGGTGACCCGCTTCCGGTTCGTCTCCGACCATGCCGAGGACTACGGCGTCAAGCGGATGTGCGGCGTGCTCAAGGTCTCCCGCTCCGGCTACTACGACTGGAAGAAGCGGCCACTGTCGGCCCATGCCACGCGGGACGCCGAGCTCGAGACCCTCATCTGCGAGATCCACCAGCGGTCGCGGACCACCTATGGCGCCCCGAGGATCCACGCCGAGCTCCGTCGCCTCGACCAGCGGTGCGCCAAGAAGCGAGTGGCCCGCCTCATGGCAACGAATCACCTGGTGGGCGCCCACTCGCGTCGGAAGTGGCGGAGGGGTCGTCCCGACGTGGCTCCAGCACCCGACCTGGTGAACCGGGAGTTCACCGCTTCCCGTCCCGACGAGATCTGGGCGGCCGACGTGACGCAGTTCTGGACGACGGAGGGCTGGCTCTACTTCGGCGGCGTCATCGACCTCTTCTCACGACGGGTGGTGGGGTGGTCCATGTCGAACTCGCCCGACGCCGATCTGGTCATCGACGCCTTGCTCATGGGATTCCAACGCCGTCGACCCGACCAGAAGCTCATCCACCATTCGGACCGCGGCGCCGCTTACACGTCACTGGCCTTCGGCAACCGGGCGGCCGAGCTCGGCATCACCCGGTCGTTCGGTTCGACGGGTGATTGCTATGACAATGCCGCGGTCGAATCACTGTGGGCCACCCTCAAGCGGGATCTCAACTGGATCTACGGGCGGAAGACCTGGACGTCGAGGGATCTATTGCGCTCGGCGGTGTTCGATTACATCGAGGGCTTCTACAACCCCGAGCGCATTCAGAAGCGTCTCGGATACCGTTCACCAGCCGACTTCGAATCGGCTTCCGTGGCTTAGCAACACGTGCGCGGGAAACCGGGTCAACTCCACTTGGTGGCGATTTGCGAGTTCCTTGTCGACGTGACCCACAACGCCGGAAGGGTGGGACGGCACGGCGTGCTGGGAGCATCTCCATTTTCACGGAATCAGGTTGCCAGATCTGCCACGCTCGGAAGCTTGCAGCTTCCCGTGTCAACATGAAGTCACGGATTAGGAGATTGCGATGGCTTTGGCCAGGAGAGCATGTGCGGTTGCCAGCGGCATTGCTACGGTCGCCGTCTTGGCGGCCGGGTGCAGTGCTCCGTCCGCAGCTCCGAAGATCGCCGCACATGAAGTCGCTGCATCATCGCCGGTCGCACTCCCTGCCGGTGTAGTTCCACGTGCAACGATCTTGGCCCGCTATCGGAGTACTCGTCCTGGGGTAACGACCGAGGTCAAACTCGTGTCCCTCACTGCTCTCGA
>CAZULR010000368.1:0-3058 GCA_964621235.1 uncultured Acidimicrobiaceae bacterium | reverse complement strand
TCTGCGAGATCATGGCCGCCTACGACGTGGCCTTCTCGCTCGGCGACGGACTCCGTCCCGGATCGATCGCCGACGCCAACGACGAGGCCCAGTTCGCCGAGCTGTCGACGTTGGGGGAGCTCACCGAGATCGCCTGGCGCCACGACGTGCAGGTCATGATCGAGGGCCCCGGCCACGTGCCGCTCCACAAGATCGTCGAGAACGTGTCGCTCCAGAAGGAGGTCTGCCACGACGCGCCCTTCTACACGCTCGGCCCGCTCACCATCGACGTGGCCCCCGGCTACGACCACATCACGTCGGCCATCGGCGCGGCCGTGATCGGCATGGCCGGGACCGCCATGCTCTGCTACGTCACCCCGAAGGAGCATCTCGGTCTGCCGAACCTCGAGGACGTCAAGCAGGGGATGATCGCCTACAAGATCGCCGCCCACGCCGCCGACCTGGCCAAAGGGCATCCCGGGGCACAGGTCTGGGACGACGCCCTGTCGAAGGCCCGCTTCGAGTTCCGCTGGGAGGACCAGTTCAACCTCGCCATGGACCCCGACACCGCCCGGGCGTACCACGACGAGACCCTGCCGGCCGCGCCGGCCAAGACCGCCCACTTCTGCTCGATGTGCGGGCCGAAGTTCTGCTCGATGCGCATCAGCCAGGACGTGCGGGACTACGCCGAGCAGAAGGGTATGGACCTCGCCACCGCGGTGGAGATCGGCCTCAAGGAGAAGTCCGCTGAGTTCCGCCAGGCCGGTGCCGAGGTCTACCAGGAGCCGTCAGCCACCTGAGCGGCGCGGGGCGGAGCCGGGACTCCGCCGCCGGAGCCTTCTGGGCCGAGCGGGTGCTCGGCGGCGACTCACGCCCGCCAGCGCCGGACGAGGACGAGGCTCGCGGCCAACAGGATCGCCGCCGTCACCACGAAGATCAACGACTCGCGCCACTGGACGAGCCAGTAGTAGGTCGCAGTTTGGAAGAACTCCCCGTCCTGGTCGTGATGGCGTTCCAGGCAGGTGCGGTACCCGGCCGGGAGAACCGGGTTCTCCTTCTGACAATCCAGGCCGACCTGTGTCGCCGACCTGTCCGTCGGGTGATCGGATCCACTGACGAACTGGAAGCCGGATCCGAGAAACCACGGAGCCGCGTCCTGCGACGACGCGGAGAACGCCGAGACACCCCCTCCAGTCTGCGAGAAGGGAACGAACGTCTGCGGTGCCAGATCCGGTCGGATCGTCGTGGCCATGAACAGCGAGGCGGCGGCGTACACGAGCAGGGTGGCGACGATCGACCACGAGACCCGACGGAGCAGTGCGCCCAGTGCGGTGCCGAGGGAGAAGGCGAACACGGTGCAGGCGACGGGGACGAGGCCCGTCACCAAGAACACCTCTGGCTGCATCCGGCCCGATCCACTGAAGATTTCGGGTCCGAAGACCGCGCCGATGCCGCTCGCACCGACGTGATGGGCCCACCACTGGGCCACCACATCGAGGATCGCAGCGAGCGCCGCCAGTGGAAGTCCGACCACCCACCACTTCGTGGACAGCCACCGGGTCCGGGAGATCCGCTGGGTCCAGGCCAGTCGATTGGTGCGGTCGTCCAGTTCCGCCGCAACAAGCGGGACGCCCAGCAGAAGGCCGAGCGCGCACGGGAAGGCGAGCAGCAGCAGATTGATGGCGTCGGCCTGATAGTGGAGCTGGAAGATCACCGGACCCTGATAGAGGTTCTGGTAGTGCCCGACGGCACCGTCGGGCAGCCGGTACGTCGTCACGGGTGCCGCGTCGTACCAGTGGCTCACGAGGGCCATCCAGGTGCCGAGCGCCACGGTCAGCCCGGTGGCGATGAGGAGGTTGGTCCGGTGACGCCGGAACGCGAGCCAGATCATTCGCCCTCCTCCGGTCCGGTGGTGACGGGAGCGGAGGACACGCTGGAGATCCCCCCACCCACGGTCGGATTGGCGAGGTAGGCGAGGACGACCTCCTCGAGACTCGGCTCGTGCACCTGCCAGCCGGGGCCGGGATCGGGCGGTTCGCCCCGGACCAGGTAGGTCGACTGGCGGGACGTCGCGCTCGACGAGACGAGGGTGACGCCGGAGGGAGCGTCCTCCGACCGGGGACCGACCAGGATGCGGTGATCGGCGAGGAGGTCGTCGATGGAGCCACTGATCTGCACCCGGGCGGCCGAGAGGATGATCAGCTCGTCACAGACGGGCTCGAGTTCGCTGACGATGTGGGACGACAGGAACACCGTGGTCCCCCGATCGGCGACTGAACCGAGCAGCGTCTGGAGCAGCTGTCGGCGGGCCAGCGGGTCGAGGGCCGCCACCGGCTCGTCGAGCAGCAGGAGGTCCGGCCGCTTGCCCAGGCAGACGGCCAGGGCCACCTGGGCCTGCTGTCCGAGCGAGAGCTTCGCCACCCGGCGCCCGAGGGGGATGTCGAACTCGGCCAGCCAGCCGCGGACGGCCTCGTCGTCCCACGAGCTGTTGAGTCGCCGCCCGAAGGTGAGCATCTCCTCCGCCTTGAAGTTTCCGTAGAGGGGCCGGACCTGGTCGAAGTAGCCGATGCGCGGGAGGTGGGCCGTGCCGTTCGGGTCGACCTCCTCGTCGAAGATCCTCACGGAGCCGGCCGTGGGCCGCGACAGTCCGGCGGCGAGCCGGAGCAGGGTCGACTTGCCGGCGCCGTTCGGACCGACGAGGCCGGTGATCGAACCCTGCCGGACGGTGAGGCTGCAGTCGCGCAGTCCCCAGTTCGCCCGGTATCTGCGGCCGAGGCCGATCGTCTGCAGTGCAGCGGTCATCGCGGATCCTCCCCTGGTGTGTTTCGCATCGCCTCCGCCACCAGCGCGGCGATCCCTTCGTCATCGAGTCCGGCGCCCCGGGCCTCGCGGACCCACCCCTCGAGGGTGTGCTGAAGGTCGGCCCGGTGCTCGGGAGCTGCGTCCAGCGACCGCTTCACGAAGGTGCCGCTGCCCGGTCGCCCCTCCGTCAGGCCCTGCTGCTCGAGCTCGCGGTAGGCCCGGTGCACGGTGTTGGGGTTGATGGCGATCTGGCGGACCACGTCGCGCACGGTGGGCA
>CAZULR010000367.1:0-3071 GCA_964621235.1 uncultured Acidimicrobiaceae bacterium | reverse complement strand
GGGTGTTGTGGGCGGCGGTCACGGCGTGGATGTCGCCGGTCAGGTGGAGGTTGAAGGCCTCGAAGGGGCCGGCCTGGCTGTAGCCGCCGCCAGCCGCACCGCCCTTGATCCCGAACGTCGGGCCCATGGAGGACTGGCGGATGGCGGCGGTGGCGCGCCTGCCGATGTGCTTCATGCCCTGGGCGAGCCCGATGGTGGTGGTGGTCTTGCCCTCGCCGAGCGGGGTGGGCGTGACGGCCGTCACCACGATGTAGCGGGCCCGGGGCCGGTCGGCGAGGGCGTCGACGGCGTCGAGGGAGACCTTGGCCACATAGCGGCCGTAGGGCTCGAGGAGGTCCTCGCCGATGCCCATGCCGGCGGCCACCTCGGTGATCGGCTGCAGCGTGGCCTTGCGGGCGATCTCGAGCGCGGTCAGCTGCGGTGCGTCGGACATCACGTCTCCTCGGGCCGGCCCGGGATGCACCCCACCTCGGGGGACGGGCCGGCCCGGACTGTAACGCGACTCGTCGGAGCCGAGCGGAGCCCGGTGCTGCCGGACGTGTACGGCCGTCCCGGACGGACCAGATCGTGCGGTATCCGACCGGCGCTCCGGGCGACGGCAAGGCCGGCCGAGGAGCGCCGGGGTGAAGGCGGACAGTGTCATCAGGAGCCGGTCGTGGCGCCCGGGGTTGCTCCCAGGGGGTAATGCGGCCCGAGGAGCGTCACCACCTCGGTGGCGGAGGGGGCAACCGGTGCTCGTGCCCGGCGCGGCCGGGACCGGAGCCACCCGGGCGCCTCATGACGGCGACGCGGGAAGGAGGCCCCTGTGCCCCCGATGCCAGTGGCGACCAGATGGAAGGAACGTGGACCCGAGGGACCGGTCCACTGATCGGGGGCAGGGAACCACTTCCCGTGGGCATCCTTGCGTTTCCGCCTCTCGTGATGCAGATTGAGGCCCCAGGTAGTTCCAACATCGGAGGCGAAATCATGAGACGTGTTGCACTGGCGGTCCTGGCCACCGTGGCGATAGCCGCGTCGGCCTGTTCGTCCTCCACTTCGCCGGCCACGTCCACCACCGCGCCGACCACGTCGTCGGCAGCCGGTCCACCGACGATCTCCAGTTTCAAACCCGCCTCGGGGCCGGTCGGGAGCACCGTCACCATCAAGGGGACGAACCTCGGCGGAGCCACGAAGATTTCCTTCAACGGCGTGTCGGCGAGCGCCACCAAGGACACGACGGACAAGATCAAGGTCAAGGTGCCGGTAGGCGCCACTACGGGAACCATCGAGATCGTCACGTCCAAGGGCCAGGCCCAGACGGCCACTCCCTTCACGGTCGGCTGACGCCGACCAACGACTCCACGGTCGGCTGACGCCGACCACTAGGCGGGATGGGTTGGATGCCACCCGCCGTCGGGCGGGCACGCCCGTCCCTCAGGGCGTCAGCACCGGCTCCTGGGCGGGGCCCCACACCTCCCGGTTGTCGGACCGGACTACCCAGCGCCGTGGCCGGACGTCGAGCAGCGGGTCGAGCCCGGCCTCCGCGAACAGTCCCCGGATGGTCGCCTGCTCCTCCGGGGACGCCGCGCGGTACGCGTCCTGGACCCGCTTGATCAGGAAGAGCCGATAGGGGACGACGGCCACGGTCATGTCCCGGCCGCGCCAGGAGAAGGTGGTGGTGCCGCTGAAGCGCCGCTTCGGCTTGCCGAGGACGACCTCACCGCCGACGACCTCGGGGTGGTCGTCCAGCCAGCCGTCGACCGCGGCGACCTGGGCCATGGCCTCGTCGAGGTACTCGTCGCCGATGTAGGACAGCAGTGCCTTCAGCGTGTCGGGCACGGTGTCCCCGGCGAAGAGCTCCTCGCCGCAGTCGCCGTACTCGGAGGCGTCGAGCACCGGGGCGTTCATGCGCTCGACCCACCGCCAGACCCGTTGGGCACGTTGCTTCATGAGGACGGACGGGTAGGGGTCGCGGGCGAGGTGGGCGTAGAGCGGCCCCATGAACCCGTAGTCGGCGATCGTCGGCCGACCGCCGAGCAGGTACGGCGAGTCCGCCAGATGGGCGTCGAACAGGTCCAGGAACTCCTCGTAGGACCGCTCGATGTCGGGCACCAGCTCCTCGGTGACGCCGAAGGCGGCGGTGGCGCCGCGCATGCGGTCCGAGGCGAAGGCGAACACCGCCTCGCGTGTGGCGTCGTCGGCGCCCACGGCGAGGGCGGCACTGAAGTCCCTGGCCAGGAACGCCACGTTCATGTCGTCGAAGTCCCAGCGGTAGTGCATCGCCGGCCGCAGCAGTCCCTCGCCGCCGAACAGCTCGAGCAGGTGGGCCACGGTGCGCTGCACCGCGGTGGCGGGGTAGGCGGAGCGGTCGGGGGGCTGGCCGGCGTCGAGGTGGTCGATGATGTCGACGGTGTCCTGGACGACCGTGCCGTCGGGCGTCTGCAGCACCGGGATGATCCACCGCCCGATGACCGGTTCGATTTCGCCGCCGTAGCGCGGGTCTCCCGGGGCGCGCTCGACGTAGGCGATCCGGTGGGTGCGCAGGTAGGAGCGGGCCTTGCCCGAGTAGAGCGAGGCGGGCATGGCGTACAGGACGTAGGGGTCCATCAGGGGATCTCCTGTTCCGTGAGGACGGTCGACGGCGGACGGGCGGGTGGCTGACCGCCGGTTCCGGTTGGCGAGTGTATCTTCTGTCAGCTACCTTGACACATGTCATCGGCATTGACAGAAGTAGGCGCCAGGGGGAGGACGGGTGATGGACATCGAGGTCACACGGGGCCAGTTCGAGCGGTGGCGGACGGTGGAGCCCATCCCCCGTGACCTCGCCGACGGAGAGGTAAGGCTGCGGGTCGAGCGGTTCGGGTTCTCGTCGAACAACATCACGTACGCCGTGATCGGCGACATGCTCCGCTACTGGGAGTTCTTCCCGGCGTCCCCGTCGGACCCCGGCGACGCCAACACCTGGGGCCGGGTGCCGGCATGGGGCTTCGCCGAGGTGGTCGAGACCCGTTCGCCGGACGTCGTCGAGGGGGAGCGCCTCTTCGGCTTCCTGCCGATGTCGACCGAGCTGGTCATCCTGGCCGGACGGGCCG
>CAZULR010000366.1:0-3079 GCA_964621235.1 uncultured Acidimicrobiaceae bacterium | reverse complement strand
ACGTCTATCGCGTGGACACCAGGACCCTGGCGGTCGACCAGGTCATCCAGGTCGGACTGGTCCCGAAGTACGTGGCGGTGACCCCGGACGGCAAGTACGTGCTGGTCACCGACTGGTGCTCGTGGGACCTGCGGATCATCGACGTGGCCCAGGGCGCGGTGGTGGCCACCCTGCCGATGAACGGCTCGTACCCGCGGGGCATCGCCGTGAGCCCCGACTCGTCCACGGCCTACATCGCGGTCATGGGGAGCGACGACGTCGAGAAGGTCGACCTGAAGACGCTGACCGTCGAGGGCTCGTTCGTGGTGGGGGAGAACCCCCGCCACCTGGTGATGGACCCCGCCGGGGCGTATCTCTACGCGTCGCTCAACGCGCCCGGGGAGGTGGTCAAGGTCGACCTGGCCAACGACACGGTGGTGGGCACGGCCCACACCGGCGAGGACTGCCGGTCCCTTGCCATCTCGACCGACGGCCGCTCGCTCTACGTCGTGAACTACACCTCGAACACGATCTCCAAGCTCCGGGCCTCGGACCTGTCGGTGCTCCAGACCATCCCGACCGGCGTGCACCCGATCGGCATCACCTACGACGCCAAGACGGGGGATGTCTGGGTGGCCGTGTACACGGGCCAGATCCTGGTGTTCGCCGACCGGTGACCGACGGGGGCCGACCTGCTTCCGCGGCGCGTGGCGCCTGGGCCGGTCCCCACCGTCAGCCGGGGTCCCCGGGCCTGTCGTCGCTGAGGAGGTAGCGGGGCCCGGCGCCGAGCGACGAGGCGGCGTCGTCGGGGTTGTAGATCCGACAGGCGCGCAGCGACAGGCAGCCGCACCCGATGCAGGAGTCGAGGTCGTCGCGGAGCCGGGTCAGCGCGGCGATCTGGTCGTCCAGCCGGGGCCGCCACGACCTCGACAGTCGCCCCCAGTCCGCCTTCGAGGGCGTGCGGCCCTCGGGCAGCGACGCCAGGGCCTGCCTGATCTCCGCGAGGCTCAGTCCGACCGTCTGGGCGATGCGGATGAACGAGATGCGGCGGAGGGCGTCGCGTGGGTAGGCGCGTTGGCCGCCGGGGGAGCGCTCGGCGTGCACCAGGCCCTCGTGCTCGTAGAAGCGGAGCGCGGACACCGACACGCCCGTGCGTCGCGCCACCTGGCCGATCGTGAGCAGGTCCACTGCCGGAGCATAGCTTGACCTCAAGTAAGGTTGAGGGCATACGTTGACGGCGTGGATGCCACCGAGACCGCACGGGCCCACGTCGGTGAACTCACCTGGGGGGACGACCGGTTCCTCCGCTGGGCCGCCAGCCGACTGGCCGTCCCGAGGGAGGCCCCGGCGACCTCGTTCGTCCTGCACGCCTCGCTGGAGCTGATGGCCCGGGCCGTGCTGCTCGACCTCGTGCCCGACGAGCTGCACGGACCGGCCAGGCTGCGGATCGCCTGGCTGGTGGACAGCTTCGAGGCCGCCGGCGAACCGGTGGAGGTACCCGCCCGAGTCACCCCATCCGACCTCGAGGGTGCGGTGCGCGATCTCGCCGCGGCGCTCGGGGAGTCGGATCTCGACGCCGTCGACGGCCTGGCCACCTGGCTCGGAGCGCATGCCTCGCCGGAGGAGCTCCGGCGCCTCCTCGGCCCGGTGGTGGCACCGGCACTCGGTGCCGCTGCCCATGCCCCGATCGGACTCCACCTCCTCGGGCGGTCACCGTGGATCGACGGGTCGGTCCTGCGCGGCTGCCTGCGAGAGCTGGCGAGGAGCCCCGGGTGGCGGGTGGACGTGGCCGGGAAGGCGGGCGGGGGCCGACCCCTGGAGGACGCGCTCCTGGAGGCCCCGCTGCTGGGGCCGGCCGAGAACGACTTCATCCAGCCGATGGTGGCCCACGGCTCGGGCGCGGCGGCGCGGCTGTTGGCCGACGTGTCGCCGGACACCGGGGCCGCATCCCGTGCCGTCTCCCGGGTGGCCGCCCGGTCGATGGTGCAGGAGCGTGACGATCACGTCCCCTACGGGTGGACGCACACCTTGACCATCCCGCAGGCCGTCCTGTCGATCGGCCTGGACACCCGGACGGCCGTGGCCGTGGCCGGCACCGAGGTCATCGGCTTCCGGGCGTCGATGGGCACCCGTGTGCTCGACCCCGCGGCGCCGGTCCCCCCGATGGCGCCCGACGCGTTCGACGACCTGGTCGCCTGGGCGGCCCTCCACCACGACGCCCACGCGGTGAAGTACGTGGTGGCCTGCCTGGACGCCGCCGCCGGCGATCCCGGTGCGGCCCCGCTGTATGCGGCGGCGGCGACCCGGCTGGCCGCCTGGTGGTGGGCCGAGGGGGACGACGGGTTCTTCGGACCCGGGAGCCGGGCTCCGACTCAGGCGGCCCCCACTCAGCCGACGCGATCGGCCAGGTAGTCCGGGTGGGCGATCAGCAGCTGGTCCCTGGCGGCAGCGGCCAGGGCCCGCCCGATTCCGGGGAGATCGCCGTCGAAGGCGCCCGATCGGATGGCGGCGGCCAGGGCCGCGTCGTCGGCGAACCCCAGGTCGTCGAGCCGGCGGGCGTGGACCCGGGCGAGGTCGGGACCCGACTGCAGCTCCCGCTCGACCATGGCCAGTGCGTTGCGGGCCACCCGGGCGTCGAACCGGTCCCGGTCGCCGTCGGCCCGGTCGATCGTCGCGTCCAGGTGCTCGCGCACGGCCTCGACCAGCTCCGCCGCCGTCGGCCGCCCGAACGGTGGGGTCACCACCGCCGGCCCACTAGTGGCGGTGGGCGGGGGCCCGTCCGTCGGCGTCAGCCCGAGCAGTCCGACGAGGTCCCACTCGCTCTCGCAGACGCGGCGGCCGATGGTCGCCAGCTCGACCGAGCGGCTGGTCCCCCCGAGGTGGACCGAGGCCTGCAGGACGCAGATCACCGCCCACTTGACGGTGGCGTAGACCTGCCACCACCGCACCCGCTCGGGGGTCACCGGCCCGCCGCCGGCGGCCTCGTAGGCGGCGAGCAGGTCCTCCAGGTCGCCGACACCGCCGACTACCCCGGCGCCGCCGAAGCGCCAGGCCGGCGCGCACAGCCAGCCGAGGTCCTCGGCCGGGTCGCCGGCGTGGG
>CAZULR010000365.1:0-3115 GCA_964621235.1 uncultured Acidimicrobiaceae bacterium | reverse complement strand
CCGAGGTGGTCCGCTGCTTCGTCATCATGTCGACCACCATCGGGGCGATGCCCCGTGACGGCCGTCGGACGGTGTCGCGGACGTCCTCGCGCCGGATGGCGCCCGGATCGCTGCCGATGCGGAGGTAGGCGAACGCCGTGCGGATGCCCGTGCGCGCCAGGACCTGGGTGGTCAGCGGTGTCGTGCACGGCACGTCGGACTCGAGGCACGCCACCTGCACGGGCAGCAGGGCCGAGTTGACCCGGGCGAGCACGGCGATGTCGGCGGGATCCACCCCGCCCGCGCGCCATGCCTCGATCACCTCCACCGCCCGCCCGGCCAGGGCGTCGGTGGGTGCCCGCTCCACCAGCACGGGGCCGGTGCCGGCCAGCGGGCCCGATGCGGCAGGTTCCGGGTCCGTGCGACCCTCCGGGCTCCGGATCGTCTTGACCACCCGCTCGTGGTTGTAGGAGAGGAGGTGGCGGGCGGCATCGACCACGGCGGGCGGGCAGCGGTAGTTCACTTCGAGGGGGTGGTCGGTCGCCCCCGGGAAGTACGTGGCGAAGTCGATCAGGAACTCCGGCGTGGCCCCCGAGTAGCCGTAGATGACCTGGTCGTCGTCGCCCACCCCGAAGCAGTCGAAGCCGGGTGCGGCCAACAACCGGATCAGCAGCAGGTGGGCGGGCGTCAAGTCCTGGAACTCGTCGACCAGCATCCGCCGGCAGCGGGCCTGGGCCGCCGCCCGGGCGGCCGGGTCCCCGGCCAGGATCTCGATGGCCCGGTAGATCTGCTCGTCGAAGTCGACCTGCCCGCGCTCGGCCAGGGTGGCGCGGAACCGGTCGAACCCCTCGGCGACGCCCGAGGCGTCCGGGTACGCCTCCTCGGCGGCCTCCGGGGACACAAGACCGAGCCGCACGAGCGAGAGGGCGGCCAGGAAGGGTGCCGTGGTATCGGTATTGGCCTGGCGCTTCACCTCGAACAGCTCACCGACCAGGTCGCGCACGGCCGGCTCGTCGAGCACCCGGACCTGACCGGCCGGCCCGAAGCTGTTGCAGACCCACAGGGCGAGGCTGTTGAGCGTGCGTACGTGCGGGCCGTCGGGTGCGAGCACGTCCGACGTGCGGGCCCGCAGCTCCTCGGCGGCCCGGGTGTTGTAGGCGAGCGCGGTGACCGCGCCGGGGTAGGTGCCCCGGCGGACGAGCAGGCGAAGCCGCTCGGTCAGCACCCGGGTCTTGCCGGACCCCGCCGGGGCGATCACCCGGGCCGGGCCGGCGGCATGGTCGACGGCGGCCAGCTGATCGGGCGCCAGGTCGGCGTCGGGCGCGCACCGCGTCGACGGCGTGAGGCGGCCGGCCTCCGCAGTCCAACGGTGCACCACGGACGTGCCGTCGACCGTGTCGGGCGGATCAGGTGGCCCCCCGTCGACCCACAGTGGGGTGCCGCCGAGGCGGGACACGTCGGCCGGGCCCGCCTCCACGGTGCCCTCGTCGGCGAGCCGCCGCGCCAGCTTGCGACCGTGCCACCAGACCGGCTCGCCGTCCCGGGCGTCATAGGCGTTGGCCCAGACCAGGAACTGCAGACGCTCGCGCCAGAAGGTGAAGTCGGGCTCGAGTGCATGCACCGGACCCAGGTACCGCTCCGGGGCCCGCAGGTCGTCGGGGTCGACGGCCAACTCCACGACCACGGGTCGCCGATCGGCCCAGGCTGCGTGGAGGACCTCGACGGCCGCCGTCGGTGACTGCAGCACCCCTGCGTCCACGACCACCCGCGGGGCGTCACCCCACGCCTCCGGCGGCGCGGCGCCGGCACGGACCACCACACTCCTGCCCAATCCCTCCGGTCCGGGGTACGTCATCGGCCCAACCTATCCACCGGGTGTGCCGGACCCCCGTTGCCCCATTGCCCTCCGTACCCGGTGAGTCGGGACTTTCGGCCCTGTGTGACACGTCCCTGACTCCCTAGCCTCCGAACCAGGAGGTCTACTCATGCCAGCCATTGCACTCGTGTTCGGGACGCTGTTCGGAGCGCTGATCGATCTGAACAAGCCGGGGAACTACATCCACTGGGGCTTCGTCCAGATGTCGTACGGGAACCTGATCGTCATCATCCTGATGGTCATCGTGTTCCTCGCCGCCATCCTGATCCCCTTCAAGACGCACCGGAGCAGGGGAGAGGATCGATGACCATCACCGACCCGAAGGCCCCACGGCCCGACCAGGCCGACCTCGACAAGGCCGCCGACCGCCCCGAGGACGCCGACCAGTGGACAGCCAAGATCCGCACGGCCGCCGTCGAGGCCCTGCCGCCGCAGCGCATGCTGCCCGATCGCCAGCCGGCCTACGTGGCCTCGTGGATCTACGTGTTCGGGGTGACCACCGTCGCCGCCCTCGGCGTGGTCATCGCCACGGGCCTGGTCCTCGCCATCTTCGGTCCCAACTGGTGGCACGTCTCCTCGACCGGCCTCTTCGTCAACTCCCTGCACCTGTGGGCCGTCGAGGTCTTCATGTTCGCCATGGTCATCCACCTGTGGGGCAAGTTCTTCATGGCCGCCTGGCGCGGGAAGCGGAAGGCGACGTGGATCTCGGGCGTGGTCGTCTTCCTGGTCTCGGTCGGCGCGGCCTTCACCGGCTACCTCTCCCAGCAGAACTTCGACTCCCAGTGGATCAGCACCCAGGCCAAGGACGGGATCAACTCCACCGGTGCGGGCGCCATCTTCAACGTCACCAACTTCGGCCAGATGATCATGTGGCACATCGTGCTACTCCCCCTGTGCGTGGTGGCCCTGGCCGGCCTCCACGTCCTGATGGTCCGCCTGCGGGGCGTGGTCACGCCCTTCGCGGCCAGGAACGAGACCCCCGGCGGCGAGCCGGAGGCCACGACCGCGGCGGAGGTGCAGGCATGAGCGCCGACACCCACCGCAAGCCCCGGAAGTTCGTCCAGGACCGCGACGCCGTCGCCTGGAAGGGCGCCTACGAGCCGTACGACCTGGCCAAGGAGTTCCTGGTCGCGCTCATCGTGGTGGTCATCCTGGTCGGCGGGCTGGCCGTCCTGTTCGGCTCACCGGACGACAAGCCCGTGACCGTCCGATCCTGGTCAACGGCCAACGCGGTCGACTTCGCCCAGACGGCGGCCACCG